>CAZHEW010000048.1:2211-13125 GCA_964531815.1 uncultured Verrucomicrobiota bacterium | reverse complement strand
CGAGGAACTGACCGAGCAGGGCCTGCTGCTCAAGACCGAGGATTACGTCCACAACGTCGGCTACAGCCAGCGCAGCCACGTCCCCATCGAGCCCTACCTGAGCGAGCAGTGGTTCCTGAAGTATCCGAGCGTGGAACCCTCGACCAAGGCTGTTGAGGAAGGGCGCCTCGCCTACCACCCGGAACGCTGGAGCAAGACCTACGCACACTGGATGCAGAATCTTAGAGACTGGTGCATCAGCCGCCAGCTCTGGTGGGGCCACCGAGTACCCGTGTGGACAAAGCGGATTCATCTGACTGAGAGCAATTGGATGGACGAGTTGCTGCAGTGGGGCTGGGATGATTACATCAAAGGGAATTGGAAGAAGGGCTTTGCGGCTGATCCTCATGCTGAGGTCGTTGTCCGCCTCGTCCGAATAAGCGACGGGAAGGAAGTCAACCCGCAGGACGATCCGTTGATGCCCGTGGTTCCTGCGACTGAAGGAACATACGACATATTCATATGCACGGATGCCGATGAACAGGGGCGTGGGTTCGAGCAACACGGCTTCACTCAAGACCCCGACGTGCTCGACACCTGGTTCAGTTCCGCGCTCTGGCCGTTTGCCACCATGGGCTGGCCGGAGCAGACCGAGACGCTGAAGAAGTTTTACCCCACCAGTGACCTTGTTACCGGGCCGGACATTATCTTCTTCTGGGTGGCGCGCATGATCATGGCGGGCTACGAGTTCATGGGGGAACTGCCCTTTCGGAATGTCTATTTCACCGGCATCATCCGCGACAAGCTGGGCCGCAAGATGAGCAAGAGCCTGGGCAACTCGCCCGACCCACTCGACCTGATCGGCAAATACGGCGCCGACGCCCTCCGCTTCGGCACCATGCGCAGCGCGCCGCTGGGCCAGGATGTGCTGTTCGACGAGAAGGACGTCGAGCTGGGCCGCAATTTCTGCAACAAGCTCTGGAATGCTTGCCGTTTCCGCCAGATGCAAGGCGGCGAGGTGCAGGGTGAGATTGAGCCCCGCCTCCTGACCGGCGATGACAAGTGGATTCTGCTCAAGCTTGACCAGGCAATCCGGGAAATCACCACCGCTTTCGCCGAATACCGTTTCAACGAGGCCACGCAAACCCTCTATCGCTTCTTCTGGAGCGAGTACTGCGATTGGTATGTGGAGGCCAGTAAAGCCGTTCTGTCCACGCAAAGCGCACCGCGCAGCACGGACCAGGATGCCCGCCGCGCCAACACACTTGCCATTATAGACTTCATCCTCTCGCACACCCTGCGCCTGTTCCACCCCTTCCTGCCGTTTATCACCGAGGAGTTGTGGCATGGGATGGGCTACCATGAGGATATGCCGGCAACCCAGGGCAGAGAGACCATCATGTTCGCACCGTGGCCCAAACCGCTGGACGAAGACTTCCGCCGCCACTACGGTCTGGACGCCTCCATCCTGGACACGACCAGCGCGAAATACGACTTAGTCACCCAGGGCCGTAATCTGCGACGGGAAGGCAACATCCCCGCGAGCAAGAAGGTCAACTTCGTCTTCAAGCCCGCAAACCCAATATCACCGCACGATGCGGAAGTCCTGAAGTTACTGCTTAACGCCCAAGCCCTGGAAATTGATGCCAGCCATCAGCCCAAGAAGGGCACGCCTGGCGTCCATTCGGACCTCGGCAACCTCTATCTGCCGCTTGAAGGGCTGATTGATTTGGCTGCGGAGAAAGCGCGCCTAACCAAGGAGTTGGAGAAGATCGAAACCGAGATCACCAAGGCCGGACAGAAGCTCAGCAATCCGAATTTCGCCTTGAAGGCCCCACCCCATGTTCTTGAGGAACACAGACAGCGCCTAGCCGAGTGGCAGGCCAAACGTGACCGTGTCCGCAAGGCCCTCCAAGCGTTGCAAGGCTAGAGCTTCTCAGGGCTGCTCAACAACTGCGCTATGCGGGCCAGGAGCCGCCCCGCCGCGCCACCGTCCAGGACGCGATGATCGAAACTCAAGGTAAGATTAGCTTCCATGGCCGGCACGAACTGGCCTTTCGCCGCATCCCAATTGGGCACCCGCCGCGCGGAACCCATTCCTAATACGAGAGTTTGCTCCGGCAGCGGAATCGGCGTCGCCCAAGTCAGGCCAAAGGTGCCAAAGTTGGTGACGGTAGCGATGGAGCCGCCCGTGGCGTCCGCCGGGAGCTTGTGCTGATGCGCCAGCTTAATCAATTCATCGTAGCGTTTCACCAAGTCCTTGAGCAGGCGTTTCTCCGCGTTGCGAATCACCGGAACCAGCACCCCCTCTTCGGCCTCGACGGCAAAACCGACATCAATGGCAGTAGGGTGGACGATCTTGTTCCCGATGAGCCGGCCGGCTGGAGCGCTGTTTTCAGCCAGCGCCAGCGCCAGTGCCCGTAAGGAGTAAAGGGCGGGGCCTGGTTTGGGATCGCACGTCTTGCGGTGATTCAGGAGCGGATCGAAACAGACCGGCAGAGCGACCGTTGCCAGCGGCCGGGTCCAACTGCGCCGCATGGCATCGGCGACGGCTACGCGCATGGAGGAAGCCTGAGTCAGCTTGTGCCGCTCCAGATTGGCGATGAATCGCTCAAAGTCCTGAATGGTCACACGCCCGCCGGCACCGCTGCCGGGAAGGCCTGCCAAATCGGCCGCGTGGAGCCCCAGTTCCATCATGCGGGCCTTCATGCGCGGCGACATGTAGCTCGCGCCCTCGGCATTAGCCGGCACGGGCAAACCGCGAACGGTCGGCTGCACGGCTTTTTGAGTAACGTCAGTGTGACTCCTACGTGAGGCGCCAAGGTCGGGTTCGTCTTCCTCGCCGGTGGCGGTGGGAGCCAAGTCCAGCCCCAGCCGCGATGCGTCTTCCGGGCTGGCGTGCAGGTAGCCGAGCACGGTGCCAACTGGATAGCTCGTGCCCGGCTTTACCAGGAATCTCTCAACACGCCCCGGGCAGGGAGAGGTGACGTTCATGGTGGCCTTGCTTGTCTCCACCTCAATAATGTCCTGATCTGTTTGCACATGGTCCCCGACCGGGACCAGCACGTTGACGACGGTCGCTTCGGCGATGGATTCGCCGAGCTGTGGCATGATGATAGGGATGGAAGGCATGGACTCAGGGGGCAGCGTTCACAGTCGCAAGAGGCGGCGGGCGGCGGCGGCAATGCTGCGTGCCGTCGGGCGATGCGCCGCCCACAGACTAGGGTGGTAAGGAACCGGTGTATCCTTCGCATTGAGCCGTTGCGGGGGGGCATCGAGCAGGCCAAAACCTTCGTTGGCAACGCGAGCAATCACCTCGGCCGTAACGCCCCCCCAGGGCCACGCTTCACCGGCACATAGCAGCCGGCCTGTGCGCGCAACTGAGGCCATGACGGTATCTGTGTCCAAGGGTTTCACAGAGCGGAGATCAACGACTTCAATCTCCGTCCCTTCCGATGCCAGTTCATCCGCCACTGCGAGGGCTTCGTGCACCATGGCGCTGTAGGCTACCAGCGTCATGTCGCGGCCCGCCCGGGCAATCCTCGCCTTGCCGGTCGGCATGGCCTCGACGGGCAGTTGTTCCGCTTTCAAGTGGTAGTACAGATACTTGTGCTCGCAGAAGATGACCGGGTCATCAAGCGCGACGGCCTCCAACAGCATGCTGTATGCATCCTCGACGGTGGCAGGAGTCATTACGATCAGGCCGGGATAATGTGCGTAAACCGCCTCCATGCTCTGGCTGTGAAATGGGCCGCTCCCGGAGGTGCCGCCGCAGGGCAGCCGCACTGTAATGGGGCAGGACACTCGCGTCCGCCAGTACAGCGTGGCTGCTTGATTAACAATCTGGTTAAACGCGGGGGTTGAAAAATCCGCAAACTGCATTTCGATAATGGGACGCATCCCTTGGATGGCCGCGCCCACGGCCAGGCCGAGCATGGCATCTTCACTTATCGGAGAGTCAATCACACGGCCCGGAAACCTCTGCGCCAGGTTTTTCGTGGCCTTGAAAGCGCCGCCGAAGGCACCTACATCCTGCCCGTAAATAAACACCCGCGGGTCGTCAGCCAGCGCCCGCGCCTGCGCCTCTCGAATTGCGTCCAGGTAGGTAAGGCTCATCGAGGTCAACCCTGGTCGTAGCCTTCGCTCAAGTGCTTTGAGGCCAGCGCGCACCAATCCTCCTTGTAGGGGTCCGGCCCAGCTTCCCGCTGCACCTTGGCGACGATCTCCTCAATCTCCTGCACCGCTTCCTTGCGCCAGGCTGCCAAGGCTGGGGCATCCGCCCAGCCTTCTTTCGCCAAAACGCTCTCGGCGACTCTCAGACAATCCCGCCCGAGAGGCGACTGTTTCAACTTCGGGTCAATGTAGCCCGCGTCGTCATGTTCGCCATGGCCGCAAAGCCGGAGCAACCGCGCAACGACCATCTGAGGACCGTGCCCAGCCCTCGCCTCGCTGACCGCATTGCCCACTACCCTGAGGCAGGCAGACAGATCGGTGCCATCCACGTCTTCTCCATGAATCCCGTATCCCACGGCCTTGTCCACCAACGAATGACAGGCAAATTGCCGTTCAGTGGGGGTGGAGTAGGCGTAGTGATTGTTGGCGATAACCAGGACCAGGGGGAGTTGCTCCACCGCAGCCTGATTTACTGCTTCGTGAAAGGAACCCGTGGAAGTCGCGCCATCACCCACGCAAGCCGCCCCCACCGTGCCGCGGATATCCTTGAACCGATGAGCCAGCAGCGCGCCGTTTACCAGGGAGATCATGCTGCCCAGGTGGCTGATCATGGCGAACAACCCTTCCCGAGGCCGCCCCCGATGGACATTTCCGTCCCGGGCGCGCATCGGCCCCAACGGCGATCCCAAGTAAGTCCTCACGGCATCCAGAACCGGCTCCCCAAAAGCCAGCCGGCCTGCCCCGTCGCGAATAAGCGGCGCAAAGACGTCCCCCGCGCGCAAGGATACTCCTACCGAAACGCTCAAGGCTTCCTGACCGCGTCCGAGAAAGACGCCGCCATGAATCTTGCCCATGCGATAAAGACTCGCGAGCTTGTCGTCCAAGACGCGCGCGCGCAGCATGATGCGGTACGCCTCAACGTAGCGATCGCGAAAGGAGCATCCCTCGTCAACCGCATGGTGGTTGAGCAGAGCGTGAGCCATACTTGGAAATCTACCCGCCTTGACACTCGTCTGGCAATTGTTTCTTTGCCGTCCTAAAATGGGACACTTGTCTTGTTTCAAGCAGGCGCCCCCCGGCCCACCGATACCAGGGTAGCCGCCGTACCAGCCAGCGTCGCCCAGGTAACAGCGAAACAATCAGATTGGTTCTGGCCGTAGATTGGTGTTGAATGTGCTTAATACGGACCGGATTACTAGTGATCCATCTCAGGAAACAATAATGATTGCGAACGCTGGACTATGAAGGCACCTGCGTCCCAGGTATTAATAGTTGAAGATGATCCGCGCATGCCGGAGGTGCTAGCTAGTTTGTTGCATGACGAAAACGTAGCCATCGCCACTGCCAGCAACGCGCCCGCCGCCCTGAGACTGACGCGCGCGCAGCAATTCGATTTGATCGTGCTCGACCTTGGCTTGCCGGGCGTCAACGGGTTCGACCTGTTGCGGCAGCTTAAGGAGTCTCCCGAAACGCAATCCATCCCGGTCATTGTCCTGACCGCCTGGAACAGCACCAGCGACAAGTTGCGCGGGTTTGAGCTGGGCGCGGTTGATTACCTGACGAAGCCCTTCGATGCAGGCGAGTTGCGGGCCCGCTTGCGCGCGGCGCTGCGCGCCAAGCATCTGCAGGACGAACTGACGCAGGCCAACCGCGAACTGCTGACCGCCCGCGTTGCTGCGGAAACCTCGGCGCGAGCCAAGGCGGAGTTCCTGGCCAACATGAGCCACGAAATCCGCACCCCCATGAACGGCATCATTGCCATGTCCGGCCTGCTGCTGGAAACCCCGCTAAGTCCCGAACAACGCGGGTATCTGGAGACGATTTACTCCAGTTCCGAGTCTTTGCTCACGATTATCAACGACATTTTGGACTTCTCAAAAATTGAATCCGGCAAGCTCGAGCTGGAGAGCCAGCCATTCGACTTGCGCGTGTGCGTTGAAGAAGCACTCGACCTGCTGGCCACGAAAGCGGCGGAAAAGAATCTGGAGCTGGCCTGCTTATTGGAGGATGAAGTGCCGGCGCAGATGTGCGGGGATGCGACTCGGCTGCGGCAGGTCCTTGTCAACCTGCTGAGCAATGCAGTCAAGTTTACCGCCGCCGGTGAGGTCGTGGTAGAGGTAAAGGTGCTGTCTGCGCCAACACAGACCGAGAAGAACCCGGAACCGTGGCAGCTCCATTTTCTGGTGCACGACACGGGCATAGGCATTCCCGTGGACCGGCTGGCCCGCCTTTTCAAGTCTTTCAGCCAGGCGGACGCCTCAACCTCCCGTCACTATGGCGGCACCGGCCTTGGCTTGGCCATCAGCAAACGCCTGGTCGAGCTGATGGGCGGCAAGATGTGGGTTGAGAGCGTGCCGCAGAAGGGGTCAATCTTCCATTTCACCCTCCCCTTGCGCCCCTTGCCCAACCGGCCGCAGGTCCTGCCCGAGACGGGGCGGCCGCAACTCGCTAACGCCCGCGTTTTGATTGTGGACGACAACGCAACCAACTGCCGAATCCTCAGCTCGCACGCGCGCAGATGGGGAATGGTGCCGCGTCACACGCAGAACCCCTCCGAGGCTTTGGAATGGCTGCGCGCGGGTGAAGGTTTCGAGTTGGCCATTCTTGACATGGAAATGCCCGGCCTGGACGGTGTTGCGTTGGCCGGGGAAATCCGCAAGCTGCCCGGAAAGAGCAACCTGCCGCTCGTGCTTCTTAACTTGTCTGGTTTTCGTGCTGAGTGTCCGGACTTCGCCCGCGCTTCGTTTGCGGGGTGCCTGACCAAGCCTGTTAAGTCCGGTCCGCTTCAAGATCTCCTGGTTCGCGTGATGTCCGGCTCCCGGCCCGCCGCCCCCAAGACGCACGCCCCCGCCAAGCTCGACCCGACTCTCGCCAGCCGACTGCCTTTGCGCATACTCCTGTGCGATGACAACATGATCAACCAGAAGGTAGCCCTGCGTTTGCTCCAGCAGATGGGCTACCGGGCTGATATGGCGGCTAATGGTCTGGAAGCACTGGCCGCGCTTGATCGCCAGCCCTACGATCTGATCTTCATGGATCTGATGATGCCTGAGATGGGCGGGTTGGAGGCCACGCGCATCATCCGCGAGCGGCAGAAGCAACCCGCGGAATTTCCACACTGCAAGTCCCCGATCATCATTGTAGCCATGACAGCCAGCGCGATGCAGGGCGACCGCGAGAAGTGTTTTGCCGTGGGCATGGATGATTATCTCGCCAAACCTGTGCGGCTTGAAGACGTGCGCGGGATTGTGGAACGGTGGGGGCCGGTCGCTGGCGTGACCAGGGCCGAAGCACCTACAGCCACGGGATCGCCGGCGTCTGGGGCTACGGAGTCGGTAGCTCGCTCCCCCGGCACAGTTGTGTGCGACGATGCGCCTGTTGAAATGACAAGGCTGCTCGACTTCACGGATGGCAGCCCCGAGAACCTCAGGGAACTGGTGACCCTTTACCTGGATCAAACCGCAGAGCAAATCGAGCAACTTGCAGCAGCGGTGCAGGCCGGCAAGGCACAGGAACTGCGGCGGTTGGCGCACAGTTGCGCCGGGGCGAGCGCCACCTGCGGGATGACCAATCTGGTGCCGCTGTTGCGCGAATTGGAACGCCAGGGCGCTGAGAATGCTCTTGCCGGCGCCTCGGAGCTCTCCCGCAAGGCGGGCGAGGAATTCAAACGTATTCGCAGTTATCTGGAGGTGTACCTGGCCGAGCATGCCAGCCTCGCCGCCAAGACTTAGCCATGAAGAAGATTCTAATCATAGAGGACGACCGGATAGTAGCGAACATCTACCGAAACAAGTTCTCGGTTGAAGGCTACCGGGTTGACGTTGCCCTGGACGGGTCAGCAGGTTTGGAAATGGTCCACGGTTTCCGGCCGGATGCGATCATCCTGGACTTGATGCTGCCGGGAGTAACAGGAGTGGAGGTGCTCAAACAGCTTCGATCCGAACCGGAGTATGAAACGCTGCCAGTGATCGTCTTCTCGAACACGTACCTGACAAACATAGTGCAAGAAGCCTGGAAAGCCGGCGCCACCAAGTGCCTGTCCAAAGCCAATTGCAGCCCCAAACAACTTATTGAAGTGGTGCGGAGCGCCCTTTCCAAGAACGGCACTACTGCCGCAGCCCCGGCTTCTGCGGCCACAGCGACCGTGACGGCATCCGGTTCTCCGGTCGCCACCGAAACCGCTCCCCCACCTCACCCCCCTGCGGCCAACGATCCGGATGCAGCCTTTCAGGCCGATCTCCGCAAGTCCTTCATTGAAGGCCTCCCGGCTACGCTGGCGACCTTGCGAACACTGCTCCAGGGGCTGATCAGAGCCGGAGACGAGGCCGCCCGCCTCAAGCCGCTTAATGAGTTGTATCGGCGTATTCATGCGTTAACCGGCAACGCCGGCATCGCGGGCGTGCCGCAGGTTGCCCGAATGTCTGACGCACTGGAGGCTCTGCTTAAGGAGCTTTATGAGAAGCCGAGGAACATCAACGCCTCCACGCTGCGCACGGTCGCGCTGGCCATTGACTTTCTTGGAATGCTCTTTGAGCAGGGCGCTGCACTCCAGAGACAGCAAGCGGCGCCGCGCGATGTCCTGGTCGTGGACGATGAGGCCATCTCCCGCCGCGCATTAGTTTACGCCCTGGAGAAGGCTAAGCTCAAGTCGGCTAGTGTGGAGGATCCGGCCGTCGCTTATGACATGCTTGCGGAGAACGAGTTTGACCTGATCTTCCTCGACATTGACATGCCCGGCATGAGCGGATTCGAACTCTGCACCAAGCTTCGCATGCTGCCGGCGCACAAGACAACACCTGTGGTGTTTGTCACCAGCCTCAGCGACTTCGAAAGCCGCGCCAACTCCACCGTGAGCGGGGGTAACGACTTCATTGGCAAGCCGTTCCTGTTCATGGAGGTGGCGGTCAAAGCGCTCGTCTATGTCCTCCGCGGGCGCCTCCAGGCGGCGAAGTGAGCGGCCTGAAAGAGAAGGTCAGGCGATAGGTCCGCGAGAAGCTGCGCAGACGGACCAGTTTTGACATTCTCCGTCCTCTTTACTACCCTTTGGCCATGGAAGCACTGCACGCTCCGTGGCGGATTGAGTACATCCTGGCGCCCAAGCCTGAGAACAGCGAGAGTCTGTTCACGCGCATCGCCCAGTCGAACGATGACGAGGTTAATCATGTCATCGCTCGCGACCGCACGTGCTTCGCTCTGCTCAATGCGTATCCCTACACGGGCGGCCACCTGATGATCGTGCCTTACAGGCAAGTGCCGGATCTCAATGGACTGACGGACGAAGAACTGGCTCACCTTCTCAAGTTGACGCGGCGTTGCCAGAATGCGTTGTCCAAAGTGATGAAGCCGCAGGGATTCAATATCGGAATTAACACGGGGCAGGTCGCAGGGGCTGGCGTCTTGGGGCACTTGCATATTCACGTTGTGCCGCGCTGGCTGGGGGACACGAATTTCATGCCCGTCCTGGCAGGCACCGTCGTGGTGCCCGAAGCCCTGCGCGAACTAGCCGCCAGGCTCCGTGCGGCCCTGCAACAATCCTAGCCCATGTCGTTCGTGCAACGCGATTGCGTTAACCTGCCAGCTTGCCCCTCTCTCATCGTTCACGCATCTGACATCTAGCCATGCCCACAGAGACCCTTCATTTTGAGAACGCCCGCATCGCGCAACAGCTCTACAACAACGATCCTCGCAACCTGCAAGCGCTCGAACAACAGCTTGGCGTCAAGGCCACCTCTCGCGAGGGCTGGATCAAGCTCGAAGGCGAGGCCGATGCCATAGACAGCGCCAAACACCTGTTTCTGCTGCTGGAGAACTCGCTCCAGGCTGGAACTCCGGTCAGGAACCGCGAGTTCTCGCACGCGCTGAACATTGTCAGGCACGAGGGTGTGCCCATGCTCAAGGACATACTCACCGATCGCATCCGGACTTCCGACAAGAAGGCCGGAGTCACGGCCAAGACCGTGGGTCAGAAAAGGTACCTGGATGCGATTAGGCATCACGACGTGACCATCGGGGTTGGCCCGGCTGGCACCGGCAAGACTTACCTGGCCGTGGCCGTGGCGCTTGCTTCTCTGAGGGAAAGCAAGGTCTCGCGCATTATCCTTACCCGTCCCGCGGTTGAAGCTGGCGAGGCACTTGGTTTCCTCCCAGGTGACCTTTACGAGAAGATCATGCCATATTTGCGCCCCCTGCACGACGCTTTGCAGGACATGCTCCCCCCTGAAGACATTCAGAAACACACGGAGCGCGGCGTCATCGAGATCGCACCACTTGCCTACATGCGCGGGCGCACGCTGAATAATGCATTCATCATTCTCGACGAGGCGCAGAATTCGACCACCGAGCAGATGTTCATGTTCCTCACGCGCCTGGGCCTCAATTCCAAAGCGGTGATTACTGGCGACGAGACGCAGATTGACCTGCCGCTGCACAAACAATCGGGTTTGCTCGAAGCGCACCGCGCTCTCAACCATGTCGAGGGCATAGCCATTGTTGAGTTCACGAAGCGCGACGTCGTGCGCCATCCGCTGGTGCAGCGCATCATCTCTGCTTACGAAACCCACCGCGGGCAGATGCGCCCTTCACCCTATGCGCAGGAAACGTGACCGGCGCAGCCGACTCCGCCGCCCTCCACCAGCCGCCCCGGTTGAGCCCAAAACGCGCGGCTGTGCGCGACGGGAGATGGTCGCCCGACGATCCCTCACGCTGCGCAACCGCCATCCCAACCGGGACTTGAACCTGCCCGTTTTGCGCCGCATCGTGCAG
>CAZHEW010000048.1:0-2111 GCA_964531815.1 uncultured Verrucomicrobiota bacterium | reverse complement strand
GCTGCACCTGCTGGGCTACGACGATCAGAACACTCGTGCGCGCCGTAAGATGAAGGAAATCGAAGATTTCATGGTCCGGCGCCTGGCTCGTCGCTTTGATCTCCGCGCGATCGGCCGATCCCGAAGCTGAGTCTCCGCTTTACTCCAAGGCTCGCTGCGCAACACGAAGACGCGCGCCAGCCAGATGTTGGCGTTGCTTTCCGGCGGCACTTTTGCCTAACCAGTGCTGGTTCTTGGCAACGCTCTTGCTCTTTTCGTCGCAAACAACTCTATGTTGGCACCTATTATTTCATCACCGGCGCTATTTGTACGACGAGGCCTCGGACGATGCCTGGCTGGCCTGCTGTTAGCGGGCTCCTGCTCGGCAGGAACACTCCCCTTCTATGACGATTTTGAAGGCGGTCTTGTCAACTGGACGCCTGGCGGGTCCTGGGGATTGACCACCGCGCACCATGCCTCGCCGAGCCACGCCGCCACCGACACCCCCGGCGCCTTCTACACCAACAACGCCAACTCGACCTTGGCGCTGGCAGTGCCGCTCGCCTTGACCGGGGTTAATCGTCCCGCGCTCAGTTTTCAACATCAGCATGCGCTGGAAGCCGGCTACGATTTCGGACTGGTGGAAATCTCCGTGGATGGCGGCAGCAGTTGGCTCCTACCGGGGCTGGCCATCTACACGGGGCACCTTGGAACCTTAACCCGCGAGCAACTCGACCTCTCAGCTTACGCAGGCGCTCCGGACTTTCGCATCCGCTTCCGACTGGTCACAGATAGTTCCGTGGTGATGGATGGCTGGTATGTGGACGACGTGCTCATTAGTGAGACACCAGCGCCCGTGACGCTGGCGGCCACCTATACCAATCGGAATTCTGTCGGCCTGGCCTGGACGCAGTCCACTGAGCCAGATTTTGCCGCTTATCGCCTCTATCGGTCCCTGGCACCTAGCATTGACTGGCATAGCACTCGGGTGATCGCCGAAATTCCCTCCGCTGCTACTACCACCGTGACGGACCTGACGGCTTCTCCCAAGACGACCTACTATTACCGCGCGGCAGTCGTCAACACGAATGGATTGCTCACCCTGGGCAATGAAGTCATCGTAACTACGTATCCAGGAATGGACTACCCCTTTATTGACAATGGCGAGGGTGGTCCCAACTCCTGGGTCGCCGAGGCGCCCTGGGCTTTGAGCAACGAGGATGCAGCTTCACCGATGCTCGGCTGGTCAGATTCACCCGGCAGTGATTATGGTGATGGAATTACCTCCCAGGCGCTGACATTGGCGGCGCCGCTATTCCTTGCGGAACATGCTAACGCACCCGTCCTCTCCTTCAGCCACAAGCATGACTTCACATCTGGAGACTCGGGCAATGTTGAAATCTCAGTCAACAGCGGCGCTGACTGGGCTTCCCTGGCTAGTTTCACCGGCAATTCCTCCAATCAGTGGCTGCGAGGCCGGTTCAGCCTGGCCCCCTACACCAATGCCGCTTCGGTGTTGTTGCGCTTTCGAATCACCACGGACTCATCCACGCACGCTGATGGCTGGCATCTGGACGACATTTCGGTTGCCGAATCGCCCGCTCTGGTCAGCGCGCCGGTGCTCGACGAGATTACGTCTCACACTGTTCGCCTTGATTGGGCGGCCAATACCGACCCGATGTTCTCGCATTACGCCGTATTTCGATCCGCTGCGCCAGGGGCTGGAATCAACTCCACCCTGGTAGCGACTATTTCCAACCAGAACATCACTACCCTCACCGACACAAATCTCTCCCTCGATACGACGTATTACTATCGCGTCTATGCTGTAAGTCCTTACGGCACGTTCTCGCCCGACAGTCCTGCCGAAAGCAGCGCACGCACATTGAACAATCCGTTGCCCTTCAGCGATGGTTTTGAAGGCTTGCTTCAGGGTTGGAACCTCACCGGCAGTTGGGGCGTCGCGACCAACGAAACCCGCTCAGGCCTGGCCTGCCTCTCGGACTCGCCTGGTTTCAACTACGCCAACTCTTCTGACACCTACGCGTTGAGCGCGGTGAATCTGGTGGGGACGACCTGGCCGGTATTGAAGTTCTGGGACCGGTATCGGCTGGCGGACAACGACTGGGCGC
>CAZHEW010000047.1:0-13198 GCA_964531815.1 uncultured Verrucomicrobiota bacterium | reverse complement strand
CACGTGTTGCGTGAAACGCGATGCGTGGTGCGTGGTGCGTGAAGCGGGATTCCGCATTCCGCACTCTGCCTTCTGCCTTCTGCCTTCTGCCTTCGCATACTATTACTTCCAGCTCAGAATGTTGTCTTTGTTGGCGCCCCTGTTGGCCGGGGTGGGCGGATCAATCATGGCATCCGGGCCGGCAGACCAAACCATCACGGGCGCGTTGGCTTCGTAGTGAGGGCTGCCGCCGCTCGTGGGGATCAGGCCGTTGAGGCCGCGCTTGGGATCGGTCGGGTCGGCTGAGACCGAGGCTTCATGGTAGAACGCATCGCAGGCCTTGTCGTCGAAGTTCAGGTCAATGCTGATAATGTAGGGGTTGCCCCAGGGATCACGGTAGGTGCCGTCGGTGCCGATGCCGGGCAGCCTGTTATTGCCGGCCATGGTGACATTGAGATAGCGGTTCCTGTTGGGGTTCTTGACGTGGTCTTTGTTAATGGTAGGCCGGCTCGGCGAGTCGGGCCAGGACTCGATGTCCAGCAGGACCGCCATGACTTCGGAGTTGTTGGTCTGGTAGCTGCCCGGCGAGGTGATCTTTTGCAGGCCGTTGGTCGTGCTAAAGCCCTCGTCCAGGGGGTTAAGACCGGCCGGGCCCTCGCAAACCACGCCTTTGGTGCCGTAGGTGAAATCCTCCGGCCCGCCCGGCGCGGCCGCCGCGGCGTTCATTGCAGCAGTGGAGACGGGGAACTTGCTGTAGTCGGCCTCGTACGAGTGAATGGCGTTGGCAATGCTGCCGACGTCCAGTTGCGCCTTCCGGGACTGGGCCTGCACCTTGGCCCGGAACAGGCCGGGCAAAAGCAGCGCCGCCAGAATGGCAATGATGGCAATCACGACGAGCAGTTCGATCAGCGTGAAGCCCTGCAAAGGGCGCCGTGAGCCGGAACGAGGGAGAGCAGAGGTGTTGTGTTTCATAAGCTTGGTTGGCGTGGGGAAACGCCGGTTGCGGAGTTCGTGTTTCGTGAGAGGCAAGGGGTAGTCTTGGGAACGTGTATTGCGGTCATGAAGAATCATCTGCGGCTGCCAGGCGCAATCCTGCCAGGCTATCGGCACCCGACGGTAATTGGCGCCACCCCAGCCGGGCGCGGCTGAATCCAGGTCAGAAGCACCCGTGCGGGGAATTGCCGCGGCCAGAGTCCGCGCGGAGAACCTTGCCCCGGCCCGGGATGGGCGGGGGCTGGAATCTCGCGCGGGGAATCTGTGTTTGGCTCGGTTCATTTGCGGCTCGAATTGAATTACCAGTAAGGGGTGCTGACGACGAGCGGACGGTCGCTCCAGTTGCAGATACGGTTGGTCTTGCCGCCTGCCGCGACGTCAATCCACAGGTCGAAGGTGTTGGGGTTGTTGGTCGGGCTGGAGGAGTTGTAGCGCCAGGGATTGAGCTTGGCGCCGACGGCGTTCTTATAAATCAGCGGGCCGTCGAGGTTGGCGCCCAGAACGCTGCAAATCGGAGTCTCGGAAGTTCCATTGGTAATGGCCAGGAATTGGCCCGGCTTGAGGCCCCTGAGGAAGGAGATCGCGTTGACGGCTTCGTCGCCGCCGGTGCGGGCACAGTTCAGGAAGCCGGAGACGTTCGCCCCGAATACGCTGGGGAGCGAGTCGCGGGCAATCTGGGCGCTGCCGTCGAGCGTGGCGGCAATCGGGGCGGCCGGTGTTCCCACGTTGGTGGTCCCGAGCAGCTCGTAGTAGAGCTGGTTGAGGGCATAAGGGTCGGGGTTGGCGCTGATCCGGTTGTCGGGCGGGTAGTGGCCGAACTTGTCCTTGTAGCGCTCGATGGCGGTCTCGATCTGCGTCATCTCGCTCTTCGCCCGGGCGCGCAGCATCGAGAGCTTGGCGGCGCGCAGCGCCGGGAACGTCAAGGCGGCAAGGAGGGCGATCACCGAGATGACGACCAGGAGTTCGATCAGGGTGAAAGCCCTGGGAGCGCGGAGCGGCGGGGCGTCCCCGGCGGTCAGCCACTGACGACTGATTTCGGCACTCCGCATTCCGCATTCCGCATTCCGCATTTCATTGTTTGTTTTCATCGTTCGCGCAGTTCGGATTCCAATCGTTCACTGAGCCATTGCTTGATCATGCTTTGGTAATTCAAGTAGCGGGACTGGGCCAGGCGTTTGATGCGGGCCAGCATCCGGGCGTCAATGCGCAGAGAGATGGCCACGGAGCCGGACGCCTCCGAGGGCGCGGCCACCGCGCCTTCCATCAGGCGCAGGTCGGGCTTGTTCTCCGCCCAGAATCCCGCCTCGGCCTCTTCACTGTCGAAGATGGGCACTTCTTCCCATTTGGCAATTGCGCGCATTGTTCAATTCACTTAACTCACTGGCTGACTTCACTCACTGCCGGCGCCTACTGCGCCAGGGCCTGATCCACTTTGCGTTGATAGAAGAACCGCTCCTCGGGCTCGAAGGGCCGGGCAAAGAGCACACGGGCCACCTTGCCGTTGGTCCGATACACACTGAAGATACCAACGCCCCCCGCCGAGACTCCCAGGTTGAAAAACCGTGCTTGCACGGCAAACCGCGCCGAGTCCGGCAGGAGTCGAACGGCAAACGGGTCCTCGAACGATTCCTCGATTTCCTGCAACGTCAAAGAGCTGTCTAAATTGAAGGGCGGATTATTCCAATCAAAGTCCATATTGGCTCAATTGTCATTATAAAGCCCATACAATGTATCTACAATGTATTTACACCAAAGGCGGCAAGATGTCAACAGCCTTTCTGTACTAAATGCGAACGGACCAGCAGAAGGAGGCAGCCGCCCGTTGGGCAGACGCGTTACCCCGCCTGACCGCGTCGTTCCCGAACCATTCCAGCCGATTCAGCGCGATCCCGGCTGGCTCCCCTGCGCCATTCCCCTGCCGGCGAGGCGGTTTCCCCTATCCCGCCGGCTTGATACCTCCGTTCTACCTCCGTTCCAGCTCCGTTCTACCTCCGTCGAACAAGCCGAGGTAGAACGGAGGTAGGACGGAGGTAGAACGGAGGTGGGATGGGGACATAGGGCAGTGCGGGAGCAGGAAGAGGCCATAGAACCGGCTTTTCGGGGCAGACGGTTTGCCTGCATCGGTTCCGGCTAACCGGAGGACTCTTTTTGAGTTGCGGAAAGGCGCACCGGCCCCTGGCAGCACAGGACCCACGGCAACCGACAGGTGCGCGCCGACCAGCAGACTTTACCGCAGCCGGGTTAATCGTCTGAGTCCTTGCCGCCGCCTTCGCTGCCGACCTTGTTCATGAGCTCGATAAGAGGCAGGAACATGGCGATGACGATGCTACCGACGATGACGGCCAGGAAGATGATCATGATGGGTTCGAGCAGCGAGGTCATGGCCGCGACCGCGTTGTCCACTTCGTCGTCGTAGGTGTCGGCGATCTTGAGGAGCATTTCCGGCAGGGCGCCGGTTTGTTCGCCGACGTCCACCATGCTGATGACCATCGGTGGAAAGACCCCGGAGCCTTCGAGCGGCGCGGTGATGGTCTCGCCCTCTTTGACGCTTTCGTGGACGGCCCCGACGGCGTCGGCAATGATGACGTTGCCGGCCGTCTCCTTGACGATGGTCAGCGCCTGCAGGATGGGGACGCCGCTGCTGACCAGGGTGCCCAGGGTGCGGGTAAAGCGGGAGATGGCGACCTTGTTGATGACTGGGCCGATCACCGGCATCTTGAGTTTGAACTTGTCAAAGGCATGCCGTCCGAACTTGGTGCGGATGAAGAGCAGCAGCAGGACAACGAAGGCGGCCAGGGCAGAGATGGTGGCGACAAAGTGGAGCCTGATCGTGTCGCTGATGGCGAGGACAAAGCGGGTGAAGGCCGGGAGTTGGGCGCCCCCCAACATGCCGTCGAACACCTCTTTGAACTTGGGAATAACATAGACCATGAGGATGCTCAGAATGACCGTGGCCACGACCAGCACGGCGATGGGGTAGAACATGGCCGCGACGACCTTGCCCTTGATCTTCTGGGCCTTCTCCATGAATTCGGACAGGCGGTTTAAGACCACTTCGAGCACACCGCCCAGTTCGCCGGCTTTGACCATGTTGACGAAGAGCCGGTTGAAGACTTTGGGGTGCTGGGCCAGGCCCTCGGAGAAGGTACTGCCGCCTTCGATGGCGACCGCCAGTTCGCCAATGATACCCTTGAGGGTGGCGTTTCTTTCCTGCTTTTCGAGCACGCGCAAGCCGCGGAGGAGCGGCAAGCCGGCGTCCACCAGCGTCGCCAACTGGCGGGTGAAGGTTGTCAGGACCTTGGATTTGACCCGCCCGCCGAGCCCGGGGATCTTGATGTTGAGGTTGACATTGAGGCCCTTGCCTTTCTTCTTGGCGCCTGCTTTGGCCGCGGGGGCGCCCTTTTTCTCCGGCTTCTCTTTGGCCTTGTCCACTTCGACAATCTTGGTCGGGAAAAGGCCCATTTCCTTGACCCGCCCGATGGCCTCGTTCTGGCTGGCGACCTCGAGCGTGCCTTTGCTCTCCTTGCCATGAGGATCCATCGCCACGTAGGTGTATTTTGGCATAAGGGGTCCGTTTGCTTCAGGTGTATTTGACGACTTCTTCGATAGTTGTATCGCCGTCGAAAATGCTGCGCAAGCCGTCTTCGCGGAGGGGGACCATGCCCAGTTCGACGGCCTTCTGGCGCATCACGACGGTGGGGGCCCGCTCGTTGATCAGCAGGCGAATGGCGTCGTTGATGATGAGCAGTTCGAAGATGCCTTTGCGCCCCCGGTAACCGGTGTCGTTGCAGGTGGAGCAGCCGCGACCGTAATAAAAGGTCTTGTCGCCTAGGTCGTGCGGGGAAAGGTTCAGGAGCGACAACTGGGCTTCGGTGGGCTCGAAGGGCGTGCGGCAGTTCTTGCAGATCGTGCGCACCAACCGCTGGCCGATAACGGCCACCATGGTGGATGAGATCAGGAACGGCTCCACGCCCATGTCAACCAGACGCGTGACGGCGCCGGGGGCGTCGTTGGTGTGCAGCGTGCTCAGCACCAGGTGCCCCGTCAGGGAGGCTTGAATGGAGATCTGCGCCGTCTCCAGATCGCGCATTTCCCCCACCATGATAATATCGGGGTCTTGCCGCAGGAAGGAGCGCAGCGCCTTGCTGAAGGTCAGCCCGACGCCCTCGTTGATCGCCACCTGCATAATTCCATCAATGTCGTATTCGACGGGGTCTTCAGCGGTGAGCAACTTGGAGTCAATGGTATTAACGCGGCGGAGGCAGGAATAAAGGGTGGTGGTCTTGCCGCAGCCCGTCGGGCCGGTAACGACGAAGATGCCGTTAGGCCGTTGAATTGCCTCGACGGTGTAGTCGTAGAGGTACTTCGGGAAGCCTAGCGACTCGATTTCAAGATTAACGGCCGAACGATCAAGGACGCGCAGCACGACTGACTCGCCAAACTGCGTGGGCAAGGTCGAGACGCGCAGGTCAATGGTGCGATTGCCGATGGGGTAGGTGATGCGCCCGTCCTGCGGAAGGCGGCGCTCCGAGATGTTCAGGTTGGCCATGACCTTAATGCGGGAGACCACCGGCACGGCCAGGTGTTTGGGCGGCGGGGACATCTCGTAAAGGGCGCCGTCCACCCGGTAGCGGATTTTGAACTCGGTCTCAAAGGGCTCGAAATGAATGTCGCTGGCGCGGTCCTGTACAGCCTGGAACAGGACGAGATCCACGAAGCGGACGATCGGCGCCTGGTCGGCCAGGCGCGCCATCATGGCCGCATCGTCGGTAACGGCCACCTCGCTGGCTTCCCTGGCGATTTCCTTGTCGTCGCCCAACTCCTTGAGCACGTCCGAGACGCTCTCGCTCTCCTGCGGATAGAACTTCTCGATAGCCTTCTGAACCTGGACGGGGTCGGCCACGACCAGTTGGACGTCCCGCTTGATCACGAAGCCCAGCTCGTCAACGCGGCTGACATTCAACGGGTCGGCGAGGGCGACTTGCACGGTGGAGCCGGCCATTCCCACGGGCAGGCACTGGTACATGCGCGCGGTCTTG
This sequence comes from uncultured Verrucomicrobiota bacterium, assembly GCA_964531815.1. Taxonomy (GTDB): domain Bacteria; phylum Verrucomicrobiota; class Verrucomicrobiia; order Limisphaerales; family UBA8199; genus UBA8199. The sequence goes on along the minus strand of CAZHEW010000047.1, from coordinate 7,187 downwards.
GCTGGAATGACGCGCAGCAGGTCCGGCGTCAAATCCCGTTCTTTGACCGTCGCGACGGATGCGCCGAGGTGATCCGCGATGACCTGAAGCACGCTGTCCAAATCCAGAATGCTGAAGTCCTGCAGGATTTGAGCGACGGGCTTGCCGGTGCGCTTGAGTTCCCCAAGCACTTCCTCGTACTGCAGGTCGTCAATCAGGCCTTGCTCTTTGACCAGGGCCAGCAGCGGATCGTGGATGTCCTCAGGCATAGGGGGGCTGGATTACACCTTTCCTTCGGCGACGGCTTGCGTGTCGGCGCCCACCGCCGCCGCCAGTTCCAGTTCCTGCAGCTTGGCCTGGATGGTCACCGGATCCTGGGCCTTGGTGATCACTTCCTCGCGGGCGATCATGCCGGCCAGGTACTTGTCAATCAGGAAGCTGTCCAATGTCACCATGCCGTACTTGGCGCCGGTCTGGATGTCCGACTGGATGCGGAAGGTCTTATTGTCGCGAATCAGGGCGGCAACGGACGGCGTGTTCATCATGATCTCGAAGGCCGCCACTCGTCCCGGCTTGTCTATGCGCGGGATCAGCAATTGGGAAATGACGCTTTGCAAGACGGTGGAGAGCTGGATGCGGATTTGCTCCTGCTGGTTGGTGGGGAACGCGTTCACGACGCGGTCAATCGTCTTGGCCGCGCCGGTGGTGTGCAGCGTGCCGAAGACCAAGTGCCCGGTCTCCGCCGCCGTAATCGCCGCGTCAATCGTTTCCAGGTCGCGCATTTCGCCGACCAGAATCACGTCCGGGTCCTGGCGCAGCACGCGCCGCAGCGCCTCAGCGAAGTTGGGCACGTCCACGCCGATTTCGCGCTGGGTGATGATGGCCTTTTTGTGCTTATGGTAGTACTCGATGGGGTCTTCGATTGTGACAATATGGGCTTCGTCGCGCTCTTCGTTGATGATGTTGATCATGGACGCGAGCGTGGTGGTCTTGCCCGAACCGGTGGGGCCGGTGACGAGCACCAGTCCGCGCGGCTTGTAGAGCAGCTCCTTGGCCGAGGGCGGCAGCCCGATCTGCTCCATGGTGAGCATCTTGTTGGGAATCTGACGCAGCACCAGGGCGAAATTGCCCTTCTCCTTGAACACGCTGACGCGGAAACGAGCCATGTCGCCGAAGGCAAAGCCGAAGTCGGCGCCACCGCGCTCGCGCACGTGCTGGATGTGATCCTCGGAGGTGATGCTGCGCATCAACTCCTCGCTGTCTTCCGGCGTCAGGGCCGGCCCTTCCACCCGGTGCAGGATCCCGTGCACACGGATGACGGGCGCGGTGCCCACGCGGATGTGGAGGTCGGACGACCCTTCCGAGACGACCAACTGCAACAGATCGGACATCGAGTAAGACATGCCTGAATTCAGTTAAGCGCGGGTTTCCGCCGGCGCGAGTTTTGACATCATACGAATCTTGCCATTACAAATGGGACCGCGGCAAGGCGCATTGGTCACGCCGTTTGTTGCGCTGGTTTGAGGCGGCGCATTTAATCCACGTCTCCCACCGTCGCACGGATGACTTCGTCCGGGGTGGTTAATCCCGCCTGGGCTTTGCGAATGCCGTCTTCGCGCAGGGTCCGCATGCCCATCTCGCGGGCGCGGGCGCGCAGCACAGACGACGCGACCTTCTCGTAAATGAGTTTGCGGGCTTCGTCATCTATGACGAAGATTTCAAAGATCCCGAAGCGGCCGCGGTAGCCGGTGTTGGAACAATTGGGGCAGCCTTTGCCTTTCATGAAGGTGGCGTTCTGGAGGCCAGCGGCATCCAGGCCCAGCGTGCGCATCTCGGCCTCCGAGGGCAGGCAGGGGCTGGCGCACTGTTTGCAAACCTTTCGCACCAGCCGCTGGGCCATCAGCCCGCGGGTCGAGGAGGCCACCAGGAACGGCTTGACCCCGATATCAATAAGCCGCGTGACAGCGCTTGGCGCGTCGTTCGTGTGGAGGGTCGAGAACACGAGATGCCCGGTGAGCGAGGCATTGATCGCGATGGTGGCCGTCTCCAGGTCGCGAATCTCCCCGATCATGATGACGTTGGGCGCCTGGCGCAGGATCGAGCGGAGCGCGAAGGCAAACGTCAAGCCCACCGCCTCGCTGACCTGCACCTGGTTGATGCCCGAGAGCAGGTATTCCACCGGATCCTCGACGGTGATGATCTTGCGGTCGGGCCGGTTGATGAAATGCAGGCAGGAATACAGCGTCGTGGTCTTGCCCGAGCCGGTCGGCCCGGTGACCAGCAGGATGCCGTCCGGCAGGCCGATCAGCCGCTCGAAGGTTTGCTGGTCGTCGGTGAAGAAGCCCAGTTCAGGCAAGCCCAGGCGCAATCCTTCCTTGTCCAGGATACGCATGACAATGCTCTCGCCGTGGTTGGTCGGCAGGCAGGACACGCGCAGGTCAATCAGCTTGCCGCCGACCGAGGTCTGGATGCGCCCGTCCTGGGGAATCCGGTGCTCGGAGATGGACATGTTGGACTGGATCTTCAAGCGGCTGATGACGGCGGCTTGAAGTTTCCGGGGCGGGGCTTTGACTTCATGCAGAACTCCGTCAACGCGGTAGCGCATGCGGAATGTCTTCGCCAGCGGCTCCAGATGAATATCCGACGCGCGCATCTTGAACGCCTCAACGATGATGGAATTGACCAGCTTGATGAGCGGCGCATCCGCCTCCACAACCGCGCCATCTCCGGCGTCAGCGGCCTGGACTTCGACGTGCTCACGTGTGAGGTCCTCAATCACCTGCTTGAGCCGCGGATCGGCCGAAATCCCGCCGCCGCCGCGTTCAGCGTAGTACTTGCTCAGCGCGGCTTCAATGTCCTCGTCGGAGGCGACGCGCAGGTCAATCTCGGCGTGCAGCAGATGCGTCAGGCTGTCAATCGTGTCGAGGTCCGACGGGTCGGCCACCGCGACGGTGAGGCTGTTGTCGTGCTTGAAGACCGGCACCACCCGGTACTTCCGGGCGATGTGGCGGGGGACTGCCGCGATGACGTCATCGGCGATTTGCAGCTCGCCGAGGTTGACGACTTCCGCGCCGAAATGGGAGGCTTTGGCCTGGGTGACATCGGCAGGGCGGATAACCTTGTTGGCGAGCAGGAGATCCACCACTCCCACGCCGGCGTCGGCGGCCTCGCGCCGCGTCTCGGCCACCTTGTCGCCAGAAACAAACCCAAGGTCAACAAGGATGTCTGCCAGATAATCGTCTTTTTCTGCCACAGTCTACTTTGTGTTACACACGTCTGTCGTTAAGAACTTGTGCAGCAGAATTTACTGGTCAAATGAGCAATGTCAATCAGCGCCTGTGAAGAAACGAAACCGACCGAACAGGGATAGGGAAGGGCCGTTTGTGCGGCCCCGCCATGGCGCTGTCATCCGCACAACTACCTACAAGTCGCTTCAGTATTTACTGGCATTGCACGTTCCTGGCCGACAGCGGATGATGCTTTGTTCCTGCAGAAGGAACGGGTAGGAAACGCCAGTGAATGCTCTACTCCGGCGTTGTCTTCCCCTTGGCGCAGCCTTCGCTGGCTGCGCCCTTTTCTTTGGCGCGGAAACCCGGCGGCTGCCGAGGTGTAAGGTTTTCCCCTACAAAATAATCCGTAATTTTCTGACTGGTCAAACCGGCGCTTCGGGCCTAGGTTCAAACAAGTGGCAACGTGTGCCGCAGGGGAGATGCAGGTAATTGTGAGGATTGGTGAAGGGGAAGGGCGGTATAGGTAAGGGGTGAACGCCGCTCCGACTGGGGAAAGGTTTGGGCGTGGCTCTGAGGAGTTGCCTCCGGAATTGGAGGCGCAAGGACTTTCGCAGCAAGTGAGGTTGACTCACTTGCTCGCGGCGGGGCTGCGCCCGGGGAGCGGAATAGGCGCGGGAGATTTTAGAATGTCTTGGAAAATTGAATTTGTGTCCGATAGGGCTATGGCGGTGGTTACCGCCGTGGGTAAGATATCAAGCGAAGATGCGCGAGCGCAGGCGACCGAGATTCTCCGTTTAGCAAAGGAGAACGCTGCTGGTTTGGTGCTGGTGGATTACCTGGACGCCTTGTCGGAAGTATCGCTGACTGAACTCTATTGGCTGTCGTATCACGCCCCCTCACTCGGGCTGCCCCACAGCGTCCGGCTGGCCCTGGTAATGCCCCGAGCGCCTTACCGCATTGAGTCTTACCAGTTCTTTGAACTTGTCTTTCGCAACGCCGGCTACAACTTCAAGGTCTTCAGAACAAGACAAGAGGCAGAGGGCTGGCTTGCTGAGCCGAGAGTCGGCGAGAAGAAACAGTTCACGTGGGATGTGAGGCAAGAATCTCCGTGCGCCAAGCTGCGAGGGGCCACGCGTCGTGGTCGGCATCCAGTTGATCAATCCAGGGCTTCCCCGACGCCGCTCATCGGCGGCAGCCCTGAATGCGACGCCAGGCCAGGATTTTTTCGGCGCCCGATTCGGACCAAGACAAGCCCGGATGTTTGCCACGTCAGCCGGTCGCTATCCTGCAGCCGGCCTCCTCCACCACAGAGCTGATAAGGGCAGAACGTTCCCTGCCGCATCCGGGCGAAGCTGCGCCCAAAGCAGCCCAAAACTCGTTGCACCGCTTCCGCCTGAGGCTTGTCGGCGCATAGCTTGCGGGTCTGATCATTCAACCTTGGCACCTGGTCTTCAAGCGGTCGCTCACTGCCGTCCCCCATGCTGACGAGCGCACGCCCCTATTCTCCGCGCGCAGGGGTTCTATCTAATCCGCTTGCATATGCGCGCAAACTGGTTCCGCTTGTAATCAGCCCGTGCCTGGTTCAGCTTGCCGGGCATGAAACCGCCGCCGGTTGAGCCTGCCGCTGCCGCCATCCTGAAGCCTTTGCTTCGTCCTGACCCCGCAGGCCGAACAGTCGCCGCCCCGCGGGGCGCACCTGACCGCCTTGCCTCACTGGACGCCTTCCGCGGACTGGTGATTCTGGCAATGACCCTCGTCAACTACCTTGCCGGCGTGAGCAACATCCCCGCCTGGGCAAAGCATCTGCCACAGGACCAGGAAGGTTACACGTTTGTGGATGTGGTGTTCCCCGGCTTTCTCTTTATCGTCGGCGTGGCCATACCGCTGGCGCTGCACAAGCGCATGGCTCGGGGTGAGTCTTTGCTCTCCCTGTTGCGGCGCGTGCTCACACGCTCGGCCTCGCTCCTGTTCGTCGGTGTAATCATGGTCAATTCGAGCTACTACTCGGCCGACGCGACCGGCATGAGCAAGAGCCTCTGGTTCCTGCTCGCGATGCTTGCGGTGGTGACGCTATGGAACCACTACCCGGCGCACGCGCCGGCGATGAAAAAGCGGCTCTTCCTGGGCCTGCGCATCGTTGCGGTGCTGGTGTTGGCGGGCCTGCTGATCGTGTTTCGCGGCAGGAATTCCGCCGGTCAAGTCGTCTGGCTGCAACACGCCTGGTGGGGCATCCTGGGTTTGATCGGCTGGGCCTACCTCGTCTGTTGCCTGGCCTACCTGGCCTTCCGTGGCGGTTCCGTCGCGCTAATGGGCGTGCTCGGCTTCCTGATCGCCCTTTATATCGGCGACAAACACGGCGTGCTCGATTGGCTGGGCCCGGTCCGCAACTTCGTCGGCATCGGCGCGGTCCTTGGCAGCACGGCCGCCAGCGTGATGATCGGCGTGCTGGTCGGAAACTGCTTCGTGGGGGAGGCGGCCGCGCTCCGAGCAGCCGCCCGGGCCCGCTTCTTCCTGTGGTTTGGGCTGGGGCTCTATGTGGTCGGAACGCTGCTGCGGCCGCTGCACGGCATCAATAAGGTGGCGGCAACGGAGTCCTACGCCCTGGTCAGCGGTGGGCTTTGTTGTCTGGCTTTTCTGCTCGTGTATTGCGTCATGGACATCGGCAACCTGCGGCGTTGGGCCAACCCGCTGGGGCCCGTCGGGCAGAATGCGTTGCTGGCCTACATCCTGCCCGGCATTCTTGGCAACCTCTTTACGGTGATCGGCCTGCCAGGCTTGCTGTGGCAATGCAGCAACGCCTGGCCCGGCGCCCTGAACGCCGGGGTCCTGACCATCCTGATCATGGCCATCACGTGGGCCGCGACCCGGATCGGCATTCAGCTTAGGTTGTGAACCAGCCCCGATTGAGGCACCATCAACCGGTTGCTTACTCCGCGCTCGACACCCGGCCGGCCTCGCCCTAGCCTTTATCGCAATGGTTCTGGACTTTACCAAGATGAACGGCGCGGGGAATGACTTTGTGCTCATTGATAACCGGGCACGGCGGGTCAGGCTTTCTCGCGGCCAGATCGTGCGGCTCTGCGACCGCCACCGGGGAGTGGGGGCGGACGGCGTTCTGATCCTGGTGCCGTCGGCTTCGGGCAAGGCGGATTGGGGCTGGGAATTCTACAACTGCGACGGGAGCACCGGCGCGATGTGCGGCAACGGCGCGCGCTGCTTCTCCCGGTTCGTGCAAAAGCTGACCGGGCTGAGCGGCGGCCTTACGTTCGAGACCGAGGCGGGCATCATTACGGCGAGCTTTCAGGGCGAGCGCGTCACGGTCAGCCTGACCCGGCCAAAGGACTTACGGCTTAGCGAGCAGGTATCCCTTTCAGTTGGCACCGAGACGATTCACTCAATCAGCACGGGGGTGCCGCACGCGGTGGTGTTTGTGCCCGATACGGACCGGGTGGCGATGTCGCAACTCGGGCCGGAAATCCGCCGCCACCCGCACTTCGGTCCGAAGGGCACCAATGTCAATTTTGCGCAGCGACTCGGGCCAAGCCATTTCCGGGTGCGAACCTTCGAGCGCGGAGTGGAAGACGAAACGCTAGCCTGCGGGACGGGGGTGACCGCCGTGGCGCTGATTGCGGCGCGGCTGTATGGTCTCTCGTCGCCCGTCAGAATGCAGGTCCGGAATGGTGACGAGTTGGAGGTCAGCTTTAAAGATGAAAGCGGCGAGTTTGCGGAGGTGCGGCTGAGCGGCCCCGCGGAGTTTGTTTTCGAGGGGAGGATTGAGATTTAGCATGTTTACCGGAACCTACACAGCCATTGTGACGCCGTTTAGGAACGGCAAGATTGACGAGACGGCCCTGGAACGCCTGGTTCGGCTCCAGGTCCGGGCTGGGGTGGACGGGATCGTGCCGGTGGGCACTACCGGCGAATCACCGACGGTGGATTACAACGAGCACATCCACATCATCGCGCTGGCGGTGAAGT
>CAZHEW010000046.1:0-13211 GCA_964531815.1 uncultured Verrucomicrobiota bacterium | reverse complement strand
CGAACATGTCCACCCCGCGCGCGACCAGCTCGACCATTTGCGCCGGCGTGCCGAGCCCCATCGCGTAGCGCGGCTGGCCGGCCGGCAGGAGCGGCTCGGTCATCTCCACGGCCCGCATCATCTCCGGCTCCGGCTCGCCCACGCTCACGCCGCCGATGGCGTAGCCGTCGAACTTGAGCGCGACCAGGGCCTCCGCGCACTCCTCGCGCAGCGCCGCGTTGGTGCCGCCCTGCACGATGCCGAAGACCCTCTGGCCCGGCGCGCGCGGCTGCTCGCGGCATTCGGCGGCCCAGCGCATCGTGCGCTCCACCGCGGCGCGCAGCTCGCGCGGCGTGCTGCTATGCGGCGGGCAATCGTCGAACACCATCGCGATATCCGAACCCAGCGCCGCCTGGATCGCCATGGCTTCCTTCGGCCCGAGGAACAGCAGCGAGCCGTCCAGGTGCGAGCGGAACTCGACCCCGTGCGCCTGGATCTTGCGGATAGTCGCCAGGCTGAACACCTGGAAGCCGCCGCTGTCGGTCAGGATAGGCTGCTCCCAATTGATGAACCGGTGCAGCCCTCCCGCGGCGCGGATGATGTCCAGCCCGGGGCGGATGTTGAGGTGATAGGTGTTGCCGAGAATGATCTGCGTGCCCATCTCGCGCAGCTCGCGCGGGTCAATCGCCTTGACGCTGCCTTGCGTCCCGACGGACATGAAGACCGGCGTGTCCACGACGCCATGCGGCGTGGTCAACCGGCCCAGGCGCGCTTTGGAGGTGGCGTCGGTCTTGAGCAGTTCAAACATGACGGCGAGATTCAACTACGCCGCAGGACCGGGCAACTGGAAAGTGGCCGCTGGCTTAATACCCGACGCCCCCGCAAATCTGTTCCTGGCTGGCGTTTAGCGGGAAGCCAATTGCATGGATAGGGCTTAGCGAGGGGTGACTTTGGGCACACCGAGGCGGCGCAGGCGCTGGAACTCGTCCCAGCGGTTGAAGCGCGCACGCAGGAAGCGCAGCATCCACAAGTCGCCTCGGCGGCGGAACTTCCGGATGCGACGCCGTTCGGCCAGGACATGCTTGCGCAGCCGCCAGCAGCCCATCACGGCATCCCAGTAGGCCCGTTTCACAAAGGTCCACCGCCGGACCAGGAAGAGGCTGGCGAGGGCTTCCAGGGCGAGCAAGCCGAGTTGAAGCGGAACCAGCAGCAGCAGGAGGCCGCGGGCGTTCTTGAGCAGCGCCAGCAGGCTGTTACGGTTGGCGTAGTAGCGCTTGGTGTCGCTGGTGCGGAACTCGGCGGTCGCGCCGCCGCCCGCGGGGTTGACCTGGGCCGCGCCGCGATGGTGCAATCGGGCAGACGGCACGGCGATCGCCCGATGGCCGGAAATCCAAACACGCCAGGAGAGGTCGAATTCATCCGCGAACATGAAGAATTCCGGGTCGAAGCGGCCCAAGGCGTGGAACAGGTCGCGCCGAATGAGGTAGGCACAGCCTTCCGGCATAAGCACCTCGCGTGTTGCCGATGCCCGGGCGCGGGTGCTGGCCAGGCCAAACAGGTCAAAGCCAAAGGCCCCCAGGGACTGGAAGCTGTCGTCTTCGTAGTTGAGGATGAGCGGCCCGGCGGCAGCGGCATCGGCGCGCCGAACTTCGGACAGCAGCTCCTCCAGGCAGCGCGGTTCGAGCCAGGTGTCGTTGTTGAGGAAGAGCAGGTAATCGCCGCGCGCGACCTCGGCGGCGTGGTTGTTGCCTTCGCAGTAGCCGAGGTTTTGGCCGTGTTGGATAAAGACCCCGCCCGGCCAGCTTTCCACAATGGGCCTGCCCAACTGCTCCGAGTTATCGCTGGAGGCATTGTCGGCCAGTATGACCTCGAGCCGGTCGAAGACCGACTGGCCGCGGAGGGACTTGAGGCAGCGCTCGAGCCAGTTCGCGCCGTTGTAGTTGAGGAGGATGACCGAGAGGAGCGGCGGCGGCGGGCGGGATGGGGATTGAGCCGGGTCCACGTGCTAGAGCAGCCGGTGCAGGGTTTGGGCCACGGACTGGACGGTGACGGAGGTCATGCAGCGGAGCAGCTCGGCGGGCGCGCCGCGAATGCCGCGTCCGTCGTAGCGGTAGTAGTCGAGGTTGCGGCCGGCGACGGCAGGATTGGGGATTAGCGTGAAGGGATGGCCATAGGGCTCGATGGGCTTGTTCCAGGTGGGGGTCTCGATGACCGCGAGCCGGGGCACCTTCATGGCGGCGGCAAGATGCATGAGGGCCGTGTCCACGCTGAGGAATGCCGCGCAGTGCCGGAGGAGCGCGGCGGCCTGGCGGAGGCTGGCGGTATGGGCCACCAGCACCTGGTCGCGGCTGGTCTGCGCCGCGAGGCGCTGATGGTCCTTTTCCTCCTCCGGCCCGCCCAGGAGCAGGATTGCCAGCTCGGGGCGCAACTGGCGCAGCTCTTTGATGAGGGCGAGGTAATGGTCGAGCGGCCAGCGCCTGAGGGGAAGGTTCTTGGTGCCGCCGGAGCCGACGTGAATGCCGAGCAGCTTCCGCCCGGCCCAATGGTGGCGGGCGAGGTAATCAGCGGCCCATTGGGTCTCAGCGGATGAGAGGAAGACCTCGTATTCATGGCGCGGCAGGGTGCGGCGGGCGCCGACAGTCTCCAGCAGCGCGAGGTTGTTCTCGACGGCGTGGCGCGTGTAGTCCTGCTTGAGCGCGCGATTCACCAGGAGCCGGTCAAAGGCGCCGGAGTTGTCGTATTGGTGGCTGGCGCGGACGCGGGCATGGATGATGCGCGCCACGACGCGGTAATGAACCCGGCTCTGCGGGTGGGTGTTGAGCGAGAGGTCGTAGTCCTGCTTGCGCAACTGCCAGAGGAATCGCAGGGATTGCGCCTTGCCCGCCTTGATCAGGTTCTTCTGATAAACGGCATTGAGGTGCGGGTTGCCTTCCAGCAGGGCCTTCGCCCCGGCCCAGAGGACCAGGGCGTCCAGGCGGGCGTCGGGAAAATTGGCGCGCAGCTCGTGAATGAGCGGCGTGGCGAACAGCGTGTCGCCAATGCCCGCCAGTGAGATGACCAGGATGTTCATTCCCCGACTCGGGCTACAAGCGCATGATCTTCTTAAGGGTCGCCGTCGTGGACTTGCCCGGCACGAAGGGGATGATCACAATCCTGCCGCCCGCGCGCTCCACGGTGCGGCGCTCCTCCTGATTGAGCGTGTCGAGGGTGTAGTCGCCGCCCTTGACGTAAATGTCCGGCTGTGCGGCGGCCAGGAAGCGCGTGGCGGTGGGTTCCGCGAAGATGCAGACGCCGTCCACGCTTTCCAGCGCGGCCAGCACGGCGGCGCGGTCGTCCTCGGGTGTCACGGGGCGGTCCGGCCCCTTCAACTGGCGCACGGCGGCGTCGCTATTGACGCCGACCAGCAGCGCGTCGCCCTGGCTTCGAGCGGTTTCCAGGTAAGTGACGTGGCCCAGATGGAGCAGGTCGAAGCAGCCGTTGGTAACCACCAGCCGTTTGCCGCTGGCGCGCATGGCGGCCCGCCACTCCGGCAGTTTGTCCCACGCTATGAGCTTCCCGTGAAAATTCACCCGGGCATTCTGGCCTGACTGTTTCAGCCTTGGCAAGGCGGGAGACGCGGCAAAGGCTTCTCCGCATAGTTGATAGCCATGACGCCGCCGAGCAGGGTGACCACACTGACATTGGCCAGGCCGAGCGCGCGCATGGCCGCCGCCACGCCGTGCTGCGCCGGGTAATGCTTGAGGGATTCGAGGATGTAGGCGTAGGCGCGGGCGCTGCCGCAGAAGAGCAGCCCCAGGCAAGGCACGAACAGTCTGAGGTAGATGAAGTAGAGCCCGCGCCACAGCGGGTTGTCCGGCTTGCCGAAATCCAGCACGACCAGCCGGCCGCCGGGGCGGGCCACACGCCGCATTTCGCCCAGGCAGGCTTCCCAGCTCGCCAGGTTGCGCAAGCCGTAGCCGATCGTCACGATGTCGAAGGCGTCATCCGGAAAGGGAAGGCGCTGGGCGTCGGCGCGGACGAAGCGGGGAGGAGTTGGCGCGTGTTGCGCGCTGCATGTTGCGTGGGGAGGCACTTCCAGCTCGCGAAGTCGGATTGCAGCGGCTCTCCGCCCGGCCGCCTCCAGCATCGGCTCGTTGAAATCCAGGCCCGTTACCTGCGCCCCGCACCGGGCCAGTGCCAGCGCGAGGTCGCCCGTGCCGCAACACAGGTCCAGCGCGCGCTGCCCGGGCTGCGGCCGGGCAAGTTGGACCACCCGCCGCTTCCAATGCCGGTGGAGGCCCAGGCTTTGCAGGTCGTTGATCAGGTCGTAGCGCGGCGCGATGCGGGAAAAGAGCGCCTGCACCTTCGCCGCGCGTTGCTCGCCTGGATCGTAGAACGTATTGGCCATGGGCGCGCCAGTCTGCGCCAAGTCCCCCCGTCCAGCCAATAGAATCCGCTCGATTCGCCGGAGACTTGGAATGCGACCTGCTGCCCAATGGCCAGCGCAGAATCGCGCTCTGAACAGCTTGTACTTATGAATCGCAAGAAGATCCTGGTCGTGGATGACAGTCCCGTGATCCTGAAGACGATGTCCATGAAATTGACTGCGCATGGCTATGAAGTGGTCACGGCGGAAGACGGCGGCACGGCGATTAGCGCGGTGCGCCGGGAAAAGCCCGACCTCATTCTGCTCGACCTGAGTTTCCCGCCCGACGTCGCCCACGGCGGGGGCGTGCCCTGGGACGGTTACCTGATCATGAACTGGCTGCGGCGGCTTGAGGAAGGCAAGAACATCCCCGTTATCGTGATTACCGGAGGCGACCCCGCCAAGTGCAAGGACCGGGCGATGGCAGCAGGCGCCACCGACTTCTTCCATAAACCCATCAACAACGACGAGTTGCTGGCCGTCATGGCACAGACGCTGGCCAGCAAGCCCGGCGAGCCTCAACCCGCGGCGGCCGCGGTCCCGCCGCCGGCCCAATAGCCGGTGTTGCCGCATCGCCCCGGCGGCGATGCGTTCAATGCTCCGGATTCACTCCCGCGACGCGCGCTTCGAGCCTCGCGCCCGGGCTCCCATCAGGCAAACGCGCGCTTCAGGTAGTCCAGGCTCTTCGCGGCAATTGTCTCCGCGCCGTCTTCGAACTTGAAGACCTCCACCGAGACGAAGCCCTGGTAGCCGACCTCCTTCAGCGCGGCGGCGATTGGCTTGAAATCAACATCGCCGAAGCCGGGTCCCTTTAGGTTCTGGTCATTGGCATGGACGTGGGCGAAGTGCGGCGAGGATTCGCGGATGATCTGCGGGATCGGCTTCGCCTCCGAGCACATCGCCTTCACGTCGAGGATGATCTTGAAACGGGGCGAGGGCACTTGCCGGACGAACTCAAGGGCCTCGGCGGCAGTGTTGATGAAGTTCGTTTCCGACGGCGCCAGGGGTTCAAAGCAGATAGTGACCTCCCGTTGCTCAGCCTGTGCGACCGCGTTGCGGAACGTCGCCGCCGCCCACTCCCGCGCTTGCTCAGGGGAAACTCCCGGCAGGACATTCCGCTGTTTGGGCGAACCGACGACCATCACCTTCCCGCCGAGGTCGGCGCAGAAATCCACCAGGTCGCAAAAGTACTGGGCCGTGCGGCCGCGCAGCGCGCCGTCCGGATGATTCATGTAGAGCCCCTCGGGCTTCACCAGCACCCAATGGATGCCGGCAATCTCTATGGCGTGCCGCGCCGCCGCCTCACGGATCTTCAGCCGCGCGCCCGCGGAAATATCCGTCACCGAGTTAGCAAGTGTAAAGGGGGCAATTTCGACCCCGGCATAGCCGGCCTTCGCGGCATAAAGCAGGGTGTCTTCAATGCTCCAACCCTGAAAGATCTCGTTGCAGATGGCGAATTTCATCCCTGCCAGCTTCGGCATTTGAGCCTTCCGGTTCAAGGCTGAAAGACAGGCGAGGGCCACGGGGGTGGAGTTTCCGGCGGCCGGCGTTGAAACAGCCGCGCTTCGCTACTTCAGCTTGCACGGAGGTTCACCGGGACCTACCATGAGGCCTATGTTCGAGACAATCAAAGCCGAGTTGGTCACTGCCACGGATAAGCTGGCTCACCTGCGGAGGTTTCTTTGACGTGCCCGGCGCGCAGAAGCGCCTCGGGGAGATCAACGCCCTGATGGCGGCTGAGAGTTTCTGGAACAACCGCGAGCAGGCCCAGAAGCTCATTGAGGAGTCCAATTCCCACCGCGGCAAAATCGAACCGCTCCTCAAGGCGGAGAAACAAGTCGAAGACTTCCAGGTCATGGTGGAACTGGGCGAAGCGGAGCCGGAATCTGCTCAGCCCAGAATCCAGCAGGAACTCGAGCAGGACCTGGCCAGGTTCTTCAAGGACCTCGATGCGCTCGAATTGCGGGTCTTTCTGAGCGGCCGCCACGACAAGAGCAACTGCATCGTCAGCATCAACGCCGGGGCGGGCGGCACCGAATCCTGCGACTGGGCGAACATGCTGCTGCGCATGTACCAGCGCTGGGCCGAGAGACGCGGCTGGAAGGTCGAGGTCGAGGACGTGCTGCCGGGCGAAGCGGCGGGCATCAAGAGCGCCACAATGGTCATCAGCGGTGAGAACGCCTATGGCTACACCAAGGCCGAACGCGGCGTCCATCGTCTCGTGCGCATCTCGCCGTTCGACGCCAATAAGCGCCGGCACACGAGCTTTGCCAGCGTGGACGTCATTGCCGAGATCGAGGAGAACGACAAGGACATTGCTATTCCCCCCAACGAGTTCCAGATAGACACCTTTCGCTCCGGCGGCAAAGGCGGCCAGAACGTCAACAAGGTTGAGACAGCCGTTCGCATCACGCACATTCCGACCGGGCTGGTGGTGGCCTCGCAAAGCCAGCGCTCGCAGCATCAGAACCGCGCCGCGGCGATGAAGCTGTTGCTCTCGCGCATTTACGCCCAGCGCCTGGATGCGCAGAAGGCCGAGATGGAACGCTTCTACGGTGAGAAAGGCAGCATCTCGTGGGGCAACCAGATCCGCAGCTACGTCTTCCAGCCGTACCGCATGGTCAAAGACCTGCGGACGGGCGTCGAAACCAGCAACGTCCAGGCGGTGATGGACGGCGACCTTGACCAATTCGTGAACGCCTGGCTGCGTGCCGGCTGTCCCACCAAACGAATGCAGGGAGTCAAGGATGACGAAGAGTAAAGACCAGCCCGGAGGGCGAACATGCCCGTCCGCCGGCGGGCGGCTGCGCGCAGCGGGCGCGCGCGAGGCGCGCCCCTAACCCGTCTGCGGTGAACATTCTTGATGCCATCGTCGCGGAGAAGCAGCGGGAGGTGGCGCGCCTGCCCCGGCGCCCGGTTTCGCCCGCGGATTTCGAGGCCGCTCTACGGATCGGTGGCAAACGGCGCGACTTCATGGGCGCGCTGCGGAACCCGGCAAAGGGCTGCCCCGCGCTGATTGCCGAAGTGAAGAAAGCTTCCCCATCCGCCGGGATTATTTGCCCTGACTTTGACCATGTCCGCATTGCCTTGGAATACGAAGCGGCGGGGGCGAGTTGCCTCTCGGTGCTTACGGATGAGCGGTTCTTCCAGGGATCGCTGCGGTATCTGAAGGAGATTCGCGCGGCGGTGAAGCTGCCCCTCTTGCGCAAGGATTTCATCATTGATGAGCGGCAGGTGCTGGAGGCGGTTGAATGGGGCGCCGACGCAGTTCTGCTGATTGCCGCGATCCTGAGCGACGCCCAGTTGAAGCATCTCCAGGCGCTGGCCAGGCAGACGGGGCTGGCGGCATTGGTCGAGGTGCATGACGAAGCCGAACTGGACCGCGCCCTGTCCGCAGGCGCGGAGCTGGTCGGTGTTAACAACCGCGACCTGAAGACCTTCAAGGTGGACTTGGTTGTCACCGAGCGTTTGGCCGCCCGTTTGGGCGCTTCCCCGCCGGCCGCTCGCCGCTCGCCCCTCCTGGTCGCCGAAAGCGGCATCCGCACCCGGGCGGATGTCGAGCGCCTGACAAAGTGCGGCGCCCGGGCTATTCTTGTAGGCGAGTCATTGATGAAGCACGCGGACCTCCGCGCCGGAGTCCGTGAGCTGCTTGGCTGCTGACATGATCGAGCATTGTTGTGTTAACGCCATGAAACCAGCAACCCCTGTGAGCCCGCCTGCTGGTCTTGTTTTGGCCGGCTTGCTCAGTTTTCTCTGGCCGGCGTTTCTGCCCGCGGGATTGGCGCCCGTGCCGCCTTCATCCCAGCCGCGCGACGAGATGCTCAGCGGCCAGGAGTTCTGCCGGCAAATCGAAGAGGACTGGTTGAAGCAGGCCAAGGCAATCCAGGACGGCACGCCGGGCCCGGTCACAACGGAAACAGACGCCCGAGGCGGCTGCGACGGTGTCAAAGACGGCAAGTATGCGTTTCACACGGCTCAGGAGCCAAACCCCTGGTGGCAGGTGGACCTGGGTCAGGTTGTTTCCCTCACTCGCGTGGTCGTGTTCAACCGCCTTGACTACGCCCCGGGCCTGCATAATTCCGACAACCTGCGCGTGCTAACCTCGGAGGACGGCAAGCAATGGACGCTGCGCCACGAAACCAGGGACAAGCATTTCGGCGGCATTAGCGGCGCGCCGCCGCTGGAGCTGCAGTTTGCGCCTGACGCGGTGCGCGGCCGCTTTGTCCGGCTGCAAATCCCGAGCGCCCAACCCATCTATTTCCACCTGGACGAAGTCGAGGTGTATGGGGCCGCCACGCCGGACCGCAACCTTGCGCGGCACCGGCCCGCCAATCAAAGCAGCATCAGCCAGTGGTCCACCGCGAAATCCCTCAGACCGCCGGATGCGCCCCCGGAGTATCCCACCGCGGCCTTTATCCAGCGAGGCCGCAGGCTGGCGGCGGAGTTGCGCCAGGCCGGGGTGGATTGCGCGCCGTTGCTGCGGAGACTGGATGAGGCCGCCCGGCGCTTCCAGTTGCTGCCCGGAAACGCCGCGGACGACACGCGCCGCGCCCTCTACCGGGAGGTCCGTTGGATTGTGCGCGAACTGGTGTTCGCCAATCCCGCGCTCGACTTCGACCGCCTGCTGTTCATCAAACGCTTCACGCAGGAGACCTACCCCGATGTCTGCCTTAACCACATGCCCTGGTGCTCGCGCCCGGGCGGAGATTTGTGTGTCCTGTCCGCCCCGGCCGGGCGGAAGCTGTCCTCCGCGCTGGCCGCTCCGGGCGACTCCGCCCTAAGCGTGCGTTACCTGCTGAACCGGGCGCTGGGCCCCGGCCATGTGCACGGCATGGACCTGTGGTGGGACGGCAGCCGCGTCGTGTTCGGCTACGCGCGCTCGCCGAGCGATGAGCCGCCCGAAGGCTGGCTGGACCGCTCCCGCAGTTATCACTTCCGCCGCACAGTCGAGCCCACCCATATCTTCGAGATGGGCATTGACGGCCGGAACCTGCGCCAGCTCACCTCGGGCGAATGGAGCGATCTGGACCCGACCTACACGCCCGGCGGAGACATTGTCTTCGTCTCCGAGCGCTGCGGCACCTCGCTCCAGTGCAACGAATACGACAAGGACGAAACAAGCTGCAACCTCTACGTGATGAAGCCCGACGGCACCGGCATCCGGCGCATGAGCGTGAGCAAGGACGGCGATTACCTGCCCCACGCCCTGGACGACGGCAGCATTGCTTATCTTCGCTGGGAATATCACGAGCGCAGTTGGGCCTATATCCAATCCATCTGGACCATTCGGCCCGACGGCACCGGCGCGGATGCAGTCTTCAAGCAGCACTTCGTTAATCCCTGGTCCCTGGAGGACGTCCGCTCCATCCCCGGCAGCCGGAAACTGGTCTGCATCGCCGCCGGCCACCACACCCTGGCGGTCGGCCCGCTGGTGATCGTGGACCCGTCTCTCGGCATCAACGAACCCAAAGGCATCGCCATCGTGACGCCTGACGTGAAGCCAACCGAAGGCGGCATGGACGGCGTGCCCGTGCCCGAAGGCGGCACCCGGGACGGCGTGGGCCTCTACTCGACGCCTTACGCCCTTTCGGAGAAGCTCTTCCTGGCGTCCTACACCTACTCGAACAAGGAGACGGACGCCAAAGGCTATGCCCTCTACCTCGTGGACGTGTTCGGCAACAAGGAACTCATTCATCGCGACCCGGCCATCTCGTGCTTCATCCCGATGCCGCTGCGGCCCCGGCCACGCCCGCCGGTCCTGCCCGAGACGGTGGATCTGGCGCTGAACCACGCCACCTGCGTCATCAGCGACGTGAGCTTCGGCTCGGAGGAACTCGCCGACCGCATCCGCTATGTGCGCATTGCCGAGCCGATTGGCTGGCCCTACGACAACCTGCTTGGCGGCCACCGCTATGGCGAAAAAGGCCCGCACCTGATCAACTGGACCCCCATACGCGTGCTCGGCGACGTGCCCGTCGAGGCCGACGGCAGCGCTCATTTCGAGGTGCCCGCCGACACCGCCGTCTATTTCCAGTTGCTGGACGAGGACCGCATGGAACTGCGCCGCATGCGGAGCTTCATCAGCTTTCAACCGGGCGAGCGGCGCGCTTGCGCCGGCTGCCATGAGACGCGCAGCCTGCCGCCGCGCCCGGGCGCGCCGCCGCTGGCCGCCGCCCTGCCGCCGCGCGCCCTGATCCCGCCGCCCTGGGGCGACCGGCCGGTCAGCTTCCTGCGCGACGTTCAGCCCGTCCTCGACCGGCATTGCGTCCAATGCCACAGCGGCCTCAAACCGGCGGGCGGACTGGACTTTTGCGGCGGCCTCACCGACTGGTCGCGCCAATACGAACAATGGTGGGGCCTGGTGCCCGGCTACGGCTTCAACCGCGCCTTTGAAACCATCAACCGGGCCAAACTCGTCGCCACAGCCGAACCCAATCTCCAGGATGCCAGCATCACGCCGCCGCTTGCCTACGGCGCGCATCGCAGCAAGCTCTTCCAGACGCTCGCGGACCAGGCCCACCGCCAGCGCGTCCAGTTGAATGCCGAGGAGCGCCTGTGCCTCACGATATGGATGGACGCCAACGCCCCTTACCACGATCGCTTTGTCCGCAAGCGCACCACTCCGATCCCCTATGACATTGCCACGGACAAGGAACTCTCCCGGCAGATCACTGCTGTGCAGGAACGCCGTTGCGCCGCCTGCCATAAAGCCGCCGAGGTGACCCGCCTGGATTGGATAGACCTGCGCCAACCCGAGCGCACGCTCTTCCTCCACGCCCCCCTCAGCAAAGCCGCTGGCGGCAGCGGTCGTTGCGAAGGCGCGGTGTACCAGGACGCCAATGATCCCGATTATCAGGTCATACGCGGCCTTCTCACCTCTGCTTCCAGAAAAGCCTGGCAAGCCCCGCGTCGCGACCTGCAGGCCGTTGCGGCCGCGCCGTAGCAGTCCAGCCCGCCGGCAGCCTCCGCCTGGTGGCAGCGGGAACAACCCTCCTTAATTCCTCCGTGCCAGGAGTTCCTGGCCTGGCAAATAGCTCCCATTACCGCAGTGGCAGGCGGCTGCCACCGTAGCAACCCCGTCGCTCCTCCGTCCCTCCTCCGTTGCTCCTCCGTCCCTCCTCCGTTCCTCCTCCGATCGGCGGTGGGAGGTGGAACGGAGGAGGGACGGAGGAGCAACGGAGGTACTACGGAGGAACCACGGCCAGGGGACGGGGCGTGGCGAGGGTGGAATTGGACTCACGTCGGTTGCATCGGGCCAGGATGCCTGAGCCTGCGCGCCCGCGGCGGCGTTTGTGGGATGGGCCTGGTGCGCTGCCGGGCCGGTGATGTTACAAACCCGTCTGTCGTCTGTTCGCAAGCGATGGTTGCGCCGGCGGCCAGGCCTGCCTAATACTGTGCGCATGCAGAGCCCTGTTTCAGCCTCAAGGTCCGGCGCGAGCTTCAACATCAGCCGCCGCCGGTTTCTCCAATCCGTTTCCGCCTGCGCCGCCCTGGCCGCGTTTCCGTCGCTCGGCGCCGAGGCGCTGGATTTGGTCAACCGCAAGCCCCGGCGGGTCGGCCTGATCGGCGCGGGATGGTATGGCAAGAGCGACCTGTGGCGGCTGGCCCAGGTTGCGCCCGTCGAGATCATTTCCATCTGCGACCCGGACCGGCAGATCCTCGCCGAGGCGGTCGAGATGGCCAGCCAGCGGCAGAAATCGGGAAAGCAGCCGCGCGCCTACGGCGATTACCGCCAGATGCTCAAAGAGAGGGACCTCGACATAGTCCTGGTCGGCAGCCCGGACCATTGGCACGCCCTGCATACGATCGCGGCGATCGAGGCGGGGGCGGATGTGTATGTGCAGAAGCCCATCAGCGTGGACGTGATGGAAGGCGAAGCCATGCTGGCCGCCGCTCGCCGGCACAACCGCGTCGTGCAGGTCGGCACGCAGCGCAAGAGCACGCCCCACTTGATCGAGGCGAAGAAACAGGTGGTGGACGCCGGCTTGCTGGGCCGGATCGGCCACGTGGATATGTGCTGCTTCTTTCACATGCGCGCCAATGGCAATCCACCCGTCGAGCCGGTGCCGGATTTCCTCGACTACGAAATGTGGACCGGGCCCGCCCCGCTGCGGCCTTACGATGGGTTGCCGCACGTGCGCTGGTGGCGGACCTTCATGGAATACGGCAACGGCATCGTCGGCGACATGTGCGTCCACATGTTCGACACCGTGCGGTGGATGCTGGGGCTCGGCTGGCCCAAACGGATCACCTCCGCCGGGGGCATCTACGTGCAAAAGGAGGGCAAGTCCAACATCTCCGACACACAGACCGCGACCTTTGAATACGACCAGTTCCATTGTGTGTGGCAGCACCGGACCTGGGGCGCGCCGACCGACCCGGACTACCCGTGGGCCCTCTTCATCCACGGCGACAAGGGCGTGCTCAAAGCCAGCACGATGCGCGCCGACTTCATCCCGCTGGACAAGAACGCCCGGCCCGTGCATTTCGAGTGCCTCTATGAGAAGGAGCAGTTTCCCGAGGACGTGACCGAGAAAAGGATTGAGCTCAATGCCGCGCCGGCCACCCGCCGCCACATGCTCGACTTTCTTGCCGCCATCGAGCGGCGCGGGCGGCCGATTGCCGATATCGAGCAAGGTCACATATCCACCGCCAGTTGCATCCTCGCCAACGTGGCGGCGGAAGTTGGCCGCGCGCTGGTGTATGACCCAAAGAAGCGCGAGGTCGCCGGGGATCGTGCCGCGACCAGGCTCCTGCGTCGCCCCTACCGCCAGCCGTGGCGGCGGCCATCGGTCTAGCCCAGCCGCTTCCCTGAGCGGCAAAGCCG
>CAZHEW010000045.1:0-13362 GCA_964531815.1 uncultured Verrucomicrobiota bacterium | reverse complement strand
GACTACTGGATCCAGCATGAGCCCGGCGGCAGGCTGAACAATCATTACGCGTGGCACAAACTGGGGCTGAGCATGATCGGCGTGTTCTACGGCCGGCCCGAACTGGTCGAGCGCGCCCTGCGCGGGCCCAAAGGAGTCGAGCCGATGCTCGAGCAAGGGTTCAAAGACGACGGGCTGTGGCTTGAAGGCTCCATTCCCTATCAATTCGCGGAGACGGCCCCGCTGGTTATTCTAGCGCAAATGCTGGCAAACGCAGGCGGCCATGAGGACCTGTTCCGTTATCGCTCTCCCAAAGGCAACTCTCTGAAGGGCGCCTACGACGCGCTGATTCCCCTCCTGTTTCCGGACCGTACGCTGCCCACCATCGGCGACTGCTACGCGCGCCGGGTGCACATTGCCGAACACCCGGAATGGGAAATCCTCTTCCGCAGGTTTGGCGAGCCCGCTTACGCGTGGCTCATCGCCGACCGCAAGCACCGAACGGCCCAGGCCCTGTTCACCGGCGCAATTGATCTGCCCCCCGCGCCGCCGCCGCCGGAGCAGCGCAGCAAGCTGTGGCCGGAGATGGGCTACGTCGCCTTGCGCTCGAATGAGGGGGCCCATTACTGGTCGGGCCGGGGGTGGAGCCTCTTCGCAACTTTCTCCGGCCAGCCGGTGCACGAGCACGCCGATAAACTCTCGCTGATCCTCTTTGGCGACGGCCACCTCTGGCTGCCGGATTCCGAAGCCCGCACATCAGCCGAGCATGCGTTTTCCTCGGCCATGCAGGCCGGGCTGAATCGCCAGACACTCTGCCACAACACGCTGCTGGTTGACGGCCGGAGCCAGCGCCTGACGGGGCAGCGGCTGGACCTGCTGGAGTTCACCAACGCGCCCGGGTTCAAGCAGGTCACCATCGGCGATTTAAAGGGCCGTCTCTACGAAGGGGTGCGCCAGCTCCGCACGCTCATTGTGACCGAAGGCTATGTGGTGGACCTCTTCCAGGCCGCCTCCGCGGCGCCCCGCGAGTTCGCCTGGGTCACGCACGTGAACGCCGAGCCCGATGGCGGCAGCGCCGTCGCGGCCAACACGGTCGCCTGGCCTGCCGCCGCCCCCTGGTCCTACCTCCGGGATCCGCGCGGCGCCGGCTCCGCGAGCCAGGCCTGGGAATGTTTCTCGAACGGCAAACAGACGTTCCGCCTCGACGTGCTCGCCGACGGCCCGGCGGAAATCGTTCACTGCGGTTTCCCGCGCGACGATTCCCCGGGGTCACTGACCCTTCCCATGCGTTTGTTCAAACGGCACGGCACCAACGCGTGGTTCCTGGCGGTTTACCGGCTGGGAGCAAAGCCGGGGCCGGCGGAACTGAAAGTTGCGCCAACCAATGCGGTGAAGATGACTGTCACGCTGCGGCCGGGCAAAGAAGTGCTTGCGCACACGACGCCGCGGTTGTGACGCGGGGGCCATTCATCAAGGTGAAAACCCCTGTCGGGATTTGGCGAGCAGGGCCGCGCCGGGGTTTGGAGCAGGGCTTGCGCGGCGGGACCGCCCTGGGCTAAGGTCGCGCCATGACGCGCACCGCGATTGCAGTCTTGCTGGCGGCCAATGCCCTGGTGATCGAGCACCCCTTGCTGGCGAAAGCGCCGAAAGCCTCCCCCTCCGCTTCGGCCCCAGCCGCAACGGCAGCGTCCAGGCCCAACCTGGTCTTTGTCCTGGCCGACCAGCTTCGCTACCAGTCCTGCGGCTTTGCGGGCGATGCCCGGGCGCGGACGCCCAACCTTGACACCTTTGCCAAACAGGGGGTGATCTTCCGCAATGCCGTGTCCGGCCATCCGGTCTGCTCGGCTTACCGGGCCTCGCTGTTCACCGGCAAGTACACCACCTCGACGGGCATGGTCATCAACGAGCTGCGGATGAACCCGAACCACGAGTGCCTGGCGCATGTGCTGACCCGCGGCGGCTATGACACGGCCTATATCGGCAAGTGGCACCTATGGGCCAACGAGCTGGGCAATCACGAGGACCCGAAGAACTCCTACACGCCTCCCGGCCCTTACCGGCTGGGCTTTGACGGCTTCTGGGCGGGCTACAACTTCCACCACGAATACTACAAGGGCTACTACCATACCGACAGCCTCGAGAAGATCCCGGTGAAGGGCTATGAGCCGGATGTCCAGACCGAGCTGGCCATCGGCCAGATCAAGCGCCATGCCAGCGGCGGCAAACCGTTCGCGCTGGTCCTGGCGATCGGCACGCCCCACGACCCGTGGCACTCGAATAATGTGCCGGCCGAGTATTACGCCATGTTTGGCGATCAGGGCAAGGAGCCCCGCTTCGCGCTGCCGCCGAACTACAAACCGGAGAATGACTCCTACTCCGACGCGTGGGGCCGGTTCAGGGGGCCGGGCGAGCGCCAGGCGATTCTGAGATGGCTGCGCGTTTACTACGCGATGACCGCCAACCTGGACTGGAACTTCGGCCGGCTGCTCAAGGCGATTGACGACGCCGGCATCCGCGACAACACCATCGTGGTGTTCACCTCCGACCACGGCGAGATGATGGGCGCGCAGGGGCGGCGGGCAAAGAACATCTTCTACGAGGAAGCGGTGCGCGTGCCATTCGTGATGCGTTGGCCGGGCCGGATACCCGCCGGAACAGCGAGCGACGCGTGCCTCAACACGCCCGACATCATGCCGACGCTCTTGGGCTTGGCGGGCTTGCCGATCCCCGCCAAAGTCGAGGGCGAGGACTTGAGCCACTGCGCGTTTGGCAAGCCCGGGCCCGAGCCGGAAGCGGCGTTCATGCAGAACACCGGCGCTTGCGCCATCTGGGAAGACGGCTACGAATGGCGCGCTTTGCGCAGCAAGCAGCACACCTACGCCATCTACCGGAAAGACCGCAAGGAGCTGCTGTTTGACAACCTGAAGGACCCCTATCAGCTCCAGAACCTGGCGGCGAGCCCCGGCCAGGAGGAGACGCTAAACCGCTTTCGCGCCCTGCTCAAGACGCGCATGCAGGAGCTGGAGGACACCTTCGAGGCGAGCACCTGGTACCGCGACCACTGGGTCAAAGACCGGATTATTACCCGCGTGCGGTGATTTCGGCGAGAGGGCGCGGCCGGTCCGCAAGCGTCCCGTCACATGAAGACTTGAGCCTCGTCACCTCGGCTGCTACGAGGAAGGAGATGAAAAGCGCCCCGGTCCCGCCCATCGTTGGCATTTTGGCAATGCTCAGCCTTTCGCTGTGCTGCCCTTGCGCCGCTCCCGCCAAAGCCGCCAAGCCTAACTTCCTGATCATCCTGGCCGACGACATGGGCTTTTCGGACCCCGGCTGCTACGGCGGTGAAATCCACACCCCCAACCTCGACCGCCTCGCCGCCAATGGGCTGCGGTTCACCCAGTTCTACAACACCGCGCGTTGCTGGCCGACGCGCTCCAGCCTGATGACCGGCTACTACGCGCAGCAAATCGGCATGGACCCGCCGCAGGGACGGCTGCCGGCGTGGACGCGGGTGATGCCGCACTACCTCAAGCCGCTGGGCTACCGCTGCTATCATTCCGGCAAATGGCACGTGTCGGGCGCGCCCAAACCGGTCGCGGATGGCGGCTTCGACCGATCGTATATGTTCCAGGACTGGGATCGCTACTTCTCGCCCGCGAAGCACTTTGAGGACGACCGCAAGCTGCCGGCGGTGAAGCCGGACAGCGGCTATTATGCGACGACCGCTTTCGCCGACCACGCCATCAGCTACCTCAAAGACCATTCCACGAACCATGCCGCGGAGCCGTTCTTCCTTTACCTGGCCTTCATCTCGCCACACTTCCCGCTGATGGCGCCGCCGGAGGACATCGCCCGCTACCGGGACCGTTACCTGGCGGGCTGGGACGTGATTCGCGAGCAGCGCTGGAACCGAATTCGCCAGATGCGCCTGCTCGACTGCGCCCTGCCGCCGCTCGATTCTGAGTTCACGCCGCGCTACTTCAAGCCCGAGGTAATGGACACGCTCGGCCCGGGAGAAGCCGAGCACCCGGCGCCCTGGCAGACGCTCACCGCCGAGCAGAAGACCTTCCAGGCCGGCAAGATGGCGATTCACGCCGCGATGGTGGGCCGGATGGACCGCGAGATTGGACGCGTGCTGGACCAACTCCGCGTTATGGGCGCGTTGGAAAACACCGTCGTCTTCTTCCTGTCCGACAATGGCGCAGACGCGACGGTCATGGTCCGCGGCGAGGGCCACGACCCCGGCGCCCCTGCGGGCTCGTGGCGGTCATTTCTGTGCCTTGGGCCCGGGTGGGCCAGCGCCAGCAACACGCCGTTTCGCTGGCACAAGATATGGACGCATGAGGGCGGCATCGCCACGCCGCTAATTGTGCATTGGCCGCAAGGCATCAAGGCGCGCGGCCAGTTTCGGCGCGACCCGGGCCACGTCGTTGATTTCGTGCCCACGCTGCTCGACCTGGCCGGGGTGCAGAGTTCTCCAACCTGGAACGAAGCCGCCGCGCCGCCGCTTCCCGGCCGGAGCCTGGTGCCCGCCTTCCGCAAGGATGGCGCGGTCAGCCGCGATTTCATCTTCTTTCACCATGAAGGCAACCGCGCCCTGCGCATGGGGGATTGGAAGCTGGTGTCAGCCCGCGAGAAGGAAGACAGGTGGGAACTGTATGACTTGGGCAAAGACCGCAGCGAGCTGCACGACTTGTCCAGCCAACAGCCAGAGCGAGTGTGCCAGATGGAGTCCCGGTGGAAAGAGATGGAGCAGACCTTTCGCGGCCATTACTCGCCGGCTGCGCCGCAACCGTCGCGCTGAGCCACCTCCTCGATCTCTCGGATTGAGCTTCCGCAACCGGCCCGCACCTGGCGCCGACCTCAGAGCTTGCCCCGTTCAGGGCGCGGGCAGGATGCGGTAGAAGCACTGCGGATTGGCGACGGCCTTGCAACTGGTGTCCACCCAGATTTGAACCGGCTGCTCCAGGGTGAGGTTGGTCAAAGCGACCCACGGGTTGCTCCCGCCGAGGTCCGGCGCAGATTGCACCTGGTAACGATAGCCGGCCGCTCCGGTGATGTTAATGCCGGCAAACATGCCCGGCTCCAGACCGATCCCCAAATCGGCCGACCTGACCACCAGGGGACCGCTATTGGTTGCGCGCTTCAACTCGTTGCTCACCACCACGGAGTAGCAGCCGGCATCCGCGAGTCCGACCGCCGGCAGGCTGTAAGCGGAGCCGGTGGCCGAGTCGAGCGCCGCTCCACCTTTGAACCATTGGTAGCCGACCGGCCCCGCTCCGGTAACCGTGACGGAGAGAGTTGCGCTTCGGCCCCAAAGGGCGCTCAGGCCCGCGTAGGGTGTGGTGATGAGAAACGGCTCAACGGTCGGACCGAACGCCAGCATCATGCTGCAGCAGCCTGCCTTCACCTGCACCGCCGTGAGCATTGCCCCGGCCTCAAGCGCCGCCGTGGGCACCGTCAACAACCCAGCCGCGAAGCCGGCGGCATGGTTGGTCGCGCCAATCAGGCAAGCGTTCGCATAGACGGTGACATTCGTGGCGCCGGCGGCCACATTCGTTACCAGGACACCGCTTTGGCCGGCAACCAACGGGCCGAGGACCGTCAATTCGGGAATATAGGGGCAGCAGCAGAAACCCTGGAGCCGGACCGCGTCCATGTACCACCGGGCGGAGGTGCTGAGTGTTCCGCTGGCGTAGGTGAAACTGATGGTCGGGTTGGGCACGAAGTTGGTGATGTAGCCGACGAAAATCCAGGCGTTGACGGGCTGCCCAGCCTGAAATACCGCCAAGGGGATGGAGGCCTGTTGAACTCCGCCGACATCGGCCAGAATACCGCCCGTGGCGGTCATGTTGACGATGACGTCCGTGGAGGCGCCGATCAAGTTATTCTGGGTGACGTAGATTTTGTAAACACCCGGCACCTGACGCAGCGTCGTGAAAAGGAAGGGGCCGCCGCCCCCAGCGGGTATGAGGAGGCCTGTATCCGTGGGCGTAACGCTCCACGAGCAACCGGGGCCGTAACCGTATCGCGCTTTTCGTCCGCTCCCAGGGTTGAGCGGCGGGGGAATTGGCGATGAAACGGACGTCGAGCCGGAGTCTGAAACACTGCCCGTGACGCAAGAGGGCGGACACGGCGTAACGTCGGCCGAGGAAGGGCCAAAGAACGAGGTCACGAAGACATCCTCGGACCAGAGCGGCCCGGCGGCCAAAGCCAGAATCCCCAGCGCCACCCACTGGAATCTCACGGTCGAGCAAGAATGAAAGTTCACTTGAGCCTACCAGGGTCTGCCCCGGCCACCGGGCAATGAATGCCTCGCGTTCCCTGCATGATAGATCAGTCCCGCCATCTTGTTTCACCGTACTCCACGTTCCCCACAATCTCAACCGCCAAAGTCAGCAACCTCAATGGACCGGTTTCTCTCACCAGGCTTCGACCGGCCCTTTGGGCACCGGCATGTGGCCGGAGTGGGCAGCCCCGGCCTCCCCCATGAACGAAGCGGCCAGGGGCGGCGGACGGAAGCGCGGTTTCAACTCTCCATTCTGGTCCAGGAATTGCCGGCGCCAGCCGCGGTAACGCTCGAGGGTTTCGAGAAACCCGGCGCGGCTGGAGACGCGCACAATGTGGTGGGTGAACTCCTTGGCCGGGCCAAACCGCCGGGCATGCCACGGCGCGATCTTGCGGAACATCCGGCAGCCGTGGGCCTCGCCGAAGACCTCGATCATCAAGTCCAGGTGACGGCACATCACCCGCACGCGTTCCTCGAAGGGGGGCTCGGGCAGAAGCTGGCCTGTTTTCAGGTAGTGGAGCGTGTGCTGGAATATCCACGGGTTGTAGAAGGCGCCGCGGCCGATGCTGACCCCGGCGCAGCCGGTTTGGTCGAGCATCACCGTGGCCGCCTGCGGCGTGGTGACGTCGCCATTGCCAATGACGGGAACATGTTTCACCGCGCGCACCACGGCACGGATGCCCGCGAGGTTGACGCCGCCGCGGAAGCCTTGCTCGCGCGTGCGGCCATGGACGAATACGCCCGCCACCCCAACTTCTTCCAGCGCCTGCGCCAGGTCCGGGGCGGTGATGTTCTCTTCGTTCCAACCCAGCCGCATCTTGGCGGTGATGGGAACCTTGACGGCATCCACCATGCCCCTGACCAACCGGGCGGTCTTGTCTAGTTCCGTCATCATGGTCGAGCCGCCGCCGACCCGGCAGACCTTGCGCACCGGGCAGCCCATGTTGATGTCCACGGCGGCCACGCCGAGCGACTCAAGATAGACTGCCGCATCGCGCATTTCCTCCTGCACCGAGCCAAAGAGTTGCACCGCCAGGGGCCGGTCCGCCGGGGATGTCTCAATCAGCTTGAGGGCCTTGGCCTTCTTCTCCAGCAGCGAGCGGGCGTTGACCAGGTCGGTGGTCGCCAGCCCCAGACCGCCCAACTCGCGCACCGTGAGCCGGAACGGCAGGCTGGTATAGCCCGCCAGCGGCGAGAGGAACAGGTTGGAGGCCAATGTCAGCGATCCCAGACGCATCTCCAGCATTGTAGGCCGAGCGGCACCGACACGCGACGTGAATTCAATGCCCGGCCCACACCCGCCCGATAGGAGCCGGAATTTAGCTGGACAGGCCGCAGCCTTGAGTACGGCGCGGTCCTCAGCGGCCAGGTCCGGCTTGCTCCGCATGAACATGTCAAAAAATAGGCCTACATCGGCATTGACCCCCCAGTTCCCCTGCGGGATATTATGGCGTCATGATGTGCCCGTTGTATCGTGTCGCTCGCGTTGTTCCCCGTCTTGGGGTCCTCCTACTCCTAATCTGCCAACTGGCCTATTCCGCCCACGGTGTAATCCGGGATGGGGGGATTGATCCCGCAAACCTGGGGAAGGGAGACTGGATTTACCAGTTGCATCATGCCGTCGCCCAATGCAACGGCAACGTGCCGTCGGTGACCGACGTGCCCAGCTTGATGGCTCACCTGAAGCAGCAGGGCATGCGGCACATCATCGTCAAAGCCGGCACCGGCGCCGCCCTGTTCTCGACGCCGGGCTTCAGCCCCCAGTTCACCACCAGCCTGGTGAACGCCGCCCACAACGCCGGGTTGAAGATCTTCGGATACACGCGCTCGGACGGGCTGGATATCCCAGGCGAGAGCGCGCTCGCCGATTGGGTGTTTAACCAGGGCGCCGATGGCTTTGTCTTTGACGCGGAGATCGAGTGGGAGGCCCACAACCTGCCAAACAACACCACCAAGGCGATTCAGCTCTGCTCGATGGTGCGGTCGAACTGGCCCAACAAGTTCCTGGCGCACGCGCCCTTCCCCTACATTAGTGTGCACAGCTCCTTCCCTTACAAGGAATTCGGCTATTACTGCGACGCCGTCATGCCGCAGGTCTATTTTATCCAGATTGGCGTCACGCCAACGGAGTGCGTCAACAAGATGAACACCGATTTTCGCTACTGGCAAAACGGGCTCTCCGGGCAGTGGCGAAACTCCATCAAACCCATCGTGCCCCTCGGCCAGGGCTGGCACGGGGATGGGACGATTACCCCGGCGCTCATCACGGAGTTTGTCACCGCGGTCAAGAACGTCGCCAACCCGGCCACTGCGGGAGGGTTCAAAGGGGTGAATTACTGGGTGTGCGAGCTCCATCCGGCGGCTATCTGGCCCAGCATCGCCACCAACGAGATCACCGTCTGGACCAACGCGCCGGTGATTGCGAATGTCTCCGCCGTCAATATCAATTCCACTTCCGCCACCATTACCTGGACGACCGACCAAAGCTCGGACAGCGTGGTCGAGTACGGTCTGGACACCAGTTACGGTACCAGCGTTACGAACAGCACGCCCGCCTACATCCACACCGTCAACCTGACCGGCCTGACCCCCTACACGACTTACTATTACCGCGTCAAATCGGCGAACGCCAACAACCAGACGGGCGTCTCCGATATCAATGTCTTCGCGACTACGGCGGTCACCGCGCCGGATGTCACCGTGGAGAGCTACTTGCCAAGTGGAAGTCTGAATTCCAACCCCCCGTACACTGACGCCGGCTTTGTGGCATTTTCAACCTGCAAGAGCTCGGCCCCAGGTCTAACCGGTCCTGCCAAGGTGCAGTATGCAACGGGCGGCGGCGGAATCCCTTCGGTCACGGTGCGGCCTACCCTGCCCATTGCCGGCGGCACCTACGAGGTTTACGTGACGCATTGCGCCACCAGTTGCTCGGCGGATTTGGTGGCGAGCATCACGCAGGTTAGCTGCTCCGGCTTGCCGGCGACCACCCCCGTGTTCCAGTCGTCTTACGCCAACACCTGGGGCTACGTCGGTCAGATGACGCTGGCTGCCGGGGTGACAGTACCGACCATTACCTTCACCAAGTCAGGCGGCACGCTCGGCGCGAGTTCCCGGATGTATAGCGACGGCTACAAGTTCGTTTACGTGCCGCCCCCGCCGATCGCGCCGGCCATCGTCACGCAACCGGTGGCAACCCAGACCAACCTGCAAGGCAGCACGGCCACCTTCAGCGTGGTGGCCTCTGGCAGTCCGCCGCTTTGCTACCAGTGGCGATTCAACGGCGCGAACATCACCAACGCAATACTCTACACCTACACCCGGAACAACGTGCAGCCTGCGGACGCGGGCACCTACACGGTGGTAATCACCAATGCCGCGGGTTCAGTCACCAGCAGCGCCTCGATCCTGACCGTGGTTCTGCCGGCGAGAATTGTGGCGCAACCGACCGATGTGACGGTCGGAATCGGCATGCCCGCCCAGTTCAACGTGACGGCCAGCGGCACCGCGCCGCTCAGCTACCAATGGGAGTTCAACGGCACCAATATTGACGGGGCAACGACAACCAGCCTGACGATTCCCAGCGCCCAGGCGGCTGATGCCGGCCAGTATGCGGTCGTGGTGTCCAATCCCTATGACGATGTCATCAGCTCGATCGCAACCCTGACGGTGATGGATCCCTTTATTGTCACCCAGCCGCAGAACCAATCCGTGGCGGCGGGCGCCACCGCCAGTTTCACCGTTAGCGCGGTGGGGTCGCCCACCGTAAGCTACCAATGGCTTAAAGAAGGGGTGGCGCTGCTTGACGACGGGCGCATCAGCGGGACGAAGACTCCAACCCTGACGGTGGCCAATGCGCAGACGATGGACATGGGCAGCTACTCAGTCGTGGTCAGCAACCTCAACGGCCAGGTGGTCAGCTCGAACGCCACATTGCTCGGACAATTCCCGCCGTTCTTTGTGACCCAGCCGGCCAGCCAGAAGGTCGTCGCGGGTTCTTCGGCGCTGTTGACCGCCACCGTCGTCGGCCCCGGCCCGTTCACTTACCAGTGGCGCCAGGGCGGAACCAACCTCGCGGACGGCGGCAAGATCAATGGCGCCACCACGGTAACCCTGGTGGTAACCAATATGCAGATCGGGGAATGCGGCAACTACTCGCTCGTGGTCAGCAACGCCCACGGAAGCACAACCAGTTCCAACGCCCTTGTGGGCCTGTGGCCGCTGGCCGCCTGGGGCCGGAATAATTACACCCAGGCGGACATCTCGCCGGGGCTAAACAGCGTGCAGGCGGTGGCCGCCGGTTTCTACCATAGCCTGGCCCTGAGAACGGACGGGCTTGTAGCCGCCTGGGGAGCCGGGATGACCAACTCGGGAACCACCCCCAATCTCGGACAGGCAGTTGTTCCGGAGAATCTCAGCAACGTGGCGGGAGTGGCGGCAGGGTACTATCACAGCCTGGCGCTCCGGTCCAATGGCACCCTGGCAGCCTGGGGCGCGGGCACGAACAACACGGGATCCAGTCCGCACTACGGACAGGCGATCGTTCCTGGCAGCCTGGGCGATGTCGTGGCCGTAGCCGCCGGAGGGTATCACAGTCTGGCTTTGAAGTCCGATGGAACAGTAGAGGCCTGGGGGGCGGGCACAACGAGCTCCAGCAATCCGCACTACGGACAGGCGATCGTCCCCAACGGTTTGAGCAACGTCACGTCCGTTGCGGCCGGCGCCTTCCACAGCCTCGCCTTAAAGACGGACGGAACATTAGCAGCCTGGGGCGCGGGCACGGCCAACACGGGCAGTACTCCGCACTATGGCCAGGCGATGGTTCCCAACGGTTTGAGCAACGTGATGATGGCTGCGGCTGGGGGATACCACAGTCTGGCCCTCAAGTCTGACGGGACGGTGGTCGCCTGGGGCGACAATGGCTACGGCCAGACCAATGTGCCCGCCGGCTTGACCAACGCGGTGGCGATTGGCGTCGGGCGCTACTGCAGCCTCGCCTTGAAAGCCGACGGGACGCTAGTCGCCTGGGGTGACAATACTTATGGCCAAACCAATGTTCCGAACACGGTGGCCAATGTCATCGGCGTCTCGAGCTGCGGTTACCACAACCTGGCGCTGGAAAACGACGGAAGCCCGTATATTACGGTGCAACCACTGGGCCGGACCGCAACTGCGAATGCCAGCGTGAGCCTGTCGGTCAAGGCTGCGGGCGTCCAGCCGCTGAGCTACCAGTGGCGGCGGAACGGAGCGAATGTTGACGGCGCCACCGGCGCCTCGCTCGATCTGGCCGGCGTTCAAAGCCCGGACAGCGGGAGTTATTCAGTCGTGGTGACCAACGCGCTGGGCGGCGTCACCAGCGCCACCGTATTGCTCACGGTGATCGCCCCGCCGGCCATCACGGAACATCCCCAGAGCCTCGCTGTTAATGAAGGCAGCAACGCCACCTTCACCGTCACCGCTGCCGGGGCGCCGCCGCTCAGCTATCAGTGGGTGTTTGACGGCGCGAACATCGCCGGCGCCACCGACAGCAGCTACACGCGCTACAATGTGCAAGCCCAGCATGCCGGCACCTACGCCGTCGTCGTGACCAACACCATGGGCAGCGTGACCAGCTCAAATGCGGTCCTCGCCATCAACGTGCCGCCGACCATTACCGCGCAGCCGCAGAACGCGACGGCGACTGCCGGCAGTGACGTCACTTTCACCGTCATCGCCACCGGCACCGCGCCGCTGAGTTACCAGTGGGTGTTCGCCGGCATCAACATCCCCGGCGCCACGGGCAGCAGCTACACACGGGCCAGCGTGCAGCCGGCGGACGCCGGCACTTATGCTGTGATCGTCTCCAATGTGGCCGGCAGCGTGACCAGTTCGAATGCCACCCTCGCCGTCAATGTGCCGCCGGCAATTACCGGCCAGCCGCAAAGTGTCACGGCCGCGGCGGGCAGTAATGTCACCTTCACCGTCGTCGCCACCGGCACCGCGCCGCTGGATTACCAGTGGCGGTTCAACGGCACCAACCTCGCCGCCGCGACCGCCAGCGCTTACACCTGCTGGAATGCCCAGGCTGAGAATGCCGGCAGTTACTCGGTAGTGGTTTCCAACATCGCCGGCACGGTTGACAGCGCCGATGCGGTGCTCACCGTTACCCAAGCCGTCCCGCTGCAAATTGACGCGATCACCCTGGTGCCCGGCGGCCAAATCCTGTTGCACGTCAGCGGCGCCCCGGACCACTACGCCGTCGAGGCGACGACCAACCTGGTGGATTGGGTGGAGTTGACCAACCTGACCACCACCGGCAACACCTTCGATTACCTCGATGCTGACACCAACCTGGCCCAACGCTTCTACCGCGTGCGTCAGATGCCTTGACCGTGCCGGGCACCCGGTGCGTGGACACTTGGCCAGGGAATCGGGCCTGCGCCGCCGGCAACGTCCGGCAGCGGCGCTGCCGACATCAGTTCGGGGCGCGTTTGTTGCACAGCCGGTCTCAATTCTCTTGACCGGCCGGGCCAACGAATGCAGCGTGGGTCAGACAACCTCAAGCTGAACGCCAACGCTTTATGTCTCGCGGTGCCTTAAACGCTGCAAACCAATGGGCTTGCCCCCGTCGGCTTGTTCTCGGAATTCAACTGCTCCTGGCGGCTGGTGCACTGTCCGTTCCTGGCGCGACCGCTTCGACCAGCCGTCCGAACATCCTTTTCCTGTTCGCCGACGACCAGCGGGCTGACACCATTGGTGCATGGGGCAATCCCCACATCAAGACCCCGGCTTTGGACAAGCTGGCCGAGGCGGGATGCAGCTTCCGGCGCAACTACATCTTTGGGGGAAACAGCGGCGCCGTTTGCATGCCCAGCCGTGCGATGCTCGTGAGCGGCAGATCCTGGTTCCACGTGGACACCCGAAGGCTCAGCGACGCAAAACTGATGCCCGAGCTGCTCCGGGAAAACGGCTATGTGACCTTCGGCACGGGCAAGTGGCACAATGGCCAGGAGTCCTGGCTGCGGGCGTTTCAACAGGGCAAGACGGTGATGTTCGGAGGCATGTCCGACCACTCCAAAGTCCCGGTCCAGGACCTCGGTCCGGATGGCAAGCTGACC
>CAZHEW010000044.1:11381-13371 GCA_964531815.1 uncultured Verrucomicrobiota bacterium | reverse complement strand
ACGCGATCGAGCGCTACGAGAGTGGCCGGCCCAAAATGATTATCCCCGAACGCCTGCGCGCTCAGCCCGGGCGCGTGCTCTGCGTGTATGGCGACGCCGGCTGGGGCCGGGAAGTCGCGCGCGGCAAGTATGAGACTGGCAGCTTCAGCGGCGCGCTGGTGACGGCCGCGGCGGAACTGATTCAAGGCAAATGGAAGCCGGAGCCCGCACCCCAATGGGTCACTGCGGTGCCGTCGGAACATCACGCGGCACTTGTGCAGGACTTCGCCCAACGGCTGGCGGCGAAGCTGGACCTACCCTTCGTCCCGGCCTTGCGCAACCGCCACGGCAAGCAGCCTCAGAAGAAAATGCAGAACAGCGCCCAGCAATTGCGCAACGTGCTGCGGGCCTTCCAGGTCGTCGAAGCGCCGGTAGCCGCCGACGTAAGTCAGCGCCATCTTCCCAGCGAACAGAATGCGCCGACTGACGTCGGCGGCCACACTCTGGCACGGATGTTCCAGCAAGTGGCCCGGCAAGTGGCCGCCACTTTCGGCGCCGCGCCCTCCTTGCCGCCGGTCCCGGTCCTGTTGGTGGATGACATGGTGGATTCAGGATGGACGCTGACGCTGGCCGCGGTATTGTTGCAACACCACGGCAGCGGCCCGGTCTATCCGTTTGCCCTGGCCAAAGCTTCGCCCAGAGGCAGTTGACCGGTTGAAGGTGCGCAACGGCGAAAGCGACGCCGCGTGAGGGCACGCGGCCTACAGGTGGCCGTTGTAGGCCGCGTGTCCTCACGCGGCGCAAATAGCCACGAAGCCCCGCACGAACGAATTGCAGTGAATGAATGAACGTTAGCGACTATCTCAGCGACGACGGTTTGGTGCTGCTGGCGCTGTGCTCGGCGTTTGCCCTGCCCGACGACGCGGCGGCGGGCGGCGCAGCCCCGTTCACCCTGTCGGAGTGGAACAAGCTGGCGCGGCAAATCCACAACTCCCCGCTTAAGCAGCCCGCTGCACTCGCCGGCCGCACTGCCGATCAACTGGCCAAAGACTTGGCGATCCTTCCGGGCGACGCCGAACGTATCGCCCAGTTGCTCGACCGCACGGGCCGCCTTGCGCTGGAACTGGAAGGGCTGTTCTCGCGCGGGCTGTGGGCCGTCACCCGCGTGGACGAGCATTACCCAAAGAAGCTGCGCGACACGCTGAAGCACCAGGCGCCGACGGTGCTGTTCGGCGCGGGCGATCCTCGCCTGCTCTGCCGTGGCGGCGTGGCGGTCATTGGCTCGCGCAACATTGACGGGGCTGGCACCGCCTTCGCCCAGGAAGTTGGACGCAAGGCCGCTGCCGCACGCCTCCCGGTGATCTCGGGCGGCGCGCGCGGCACCGACCGCCTGGCGATGGGCGCCGCGCTCGAAGCCGGCAGCAAAGCCGTTGGTGTCTTGGCCGACAGCCTGGAGCGCACCGTTCGCCAGCCCGATCTGCGGCAGTTGCTGCTCGACGGCCAATTAGCACTGCTGACCCCTTACGCACCCACCGCCGGCTTCTCCGTCGGCGCGGCGATGGGCCGCAACAAGGTCGTCTATGGGCTGGCGGATTTCGCGGTGGTGGTCAGCAGCGACTACCAGACTGGCGGCACCTGGGCCGGCGCCGTCGAAGCCCTCAAAGCCGGGTGGTGTCCCGTCTTCGCCCGCGACGGCGCCAACGTCCCCAGGGGCAACCGAGAACTCCTCAAGCTCGGCGCCGCCGCACTACCCGAGGACGAGTTGAACCAAATCTCAGACCTGCCCCCCTGGCTGGGGCAGCGCACCAAAACCAAAACCGTCGAGCGGGATTTGTTCGGCTGAACTCAGCGCTTGCTCTTGGAGGCTTCCGACTGGTAGGCAAGACCGGTCATGGCAAGCAGCGGCAAGACATAGGCGTGCTCCCGGTCGTCATAGACGATGACGAAAGCCCCCTTGGGCGGGAAGGAGATGTAGTCCCGGTGCGGGACCTTGTATTCCTTGCCGTCGGCC
>CAZHEW010000044.1:0-11281 GCA_964531815.1 uncultured Verrucomicrobiota bacterium | reverse complement strand
TCCAGCGTCGGCCAGAGCACGCTGCCCAAATGGTGGCGCGAGGTCTCCGGCCTGTCCAAGGGCGGCCTGGTCGAGGTGCATCCCCTGCGTGACGGCAAGCATAGTTTGGTGCTGACCCCGAAACCGGCCAGGCGACACGGCGCCGTCGGGCTGCTTAAGTTACTGTCGCGCTGCCCCGCGCCTATGCCTGTGCCCGAGCGGCATACATTGCCTTTCAAGTGAGCTTCCTGATTGATACGGACTTGCTGTCGCTGCTGGAGCGCAAACAAGTGCCACCGAAACTGACTGCATGGGTCCGGGACAACGAAGCCGACATCTTCCTGAGCGTCGTCTCGCTGGCTGAGTTGCAGTTTGGATTGGCGCGGGCTCCGGCCACGCACCAGCCGGCCCTGACCGCCTGGCTGGCGGAGCTGAGACGCAAACTCGCCCCCGCCATCGAGCAGCTGTCCGAACCGGTGCTGGTCCGTTGGAAAGAGCTGCTGGCGGACCTCAAGGCGAAGCGACGCACCATGACCTGTGAGGATTCATTGATCGCGGCCACAGCCTTGTTCCACGGCCATACTGTCGCCACCGGCAACCGGCGCCACTTTGAGCCAGCCGGCGTACCGCTGGTCAACCCTTTGGAGTGAAGCCAGGGCGAGGCGACAGCGCGCGGTCCGAGGTTATGCGCTCGCCGTCGCTGTCACCGCGCCGCTTCTGGCCGCGGCCAAATCTTCCTTGCGCTGGCGGAGGCTCTTGAAAAACTCGTAGCCCTCGCGGCAGCGGCGGACGAATACGTCCTTGTCCTCCAGCATGGTCTTGATGATGCGCAGGATGGGCTTGGGGCGCAGATAGTAGGCGCGGTAGAAGCGGTCCACCGCCTCGAAGATGGCTTCTTTGCTCAGGCCCGGGTATTCGAGGGCGCTTTGCTGGAAGCCGTCGGTCTCTACCAGGTCGGTCTTGTCCCGCTTGACGAACCAGCCGTTCTGGCGGGCCATTTCGTAGAGCTCGGTGCCGGGGTACGGGGCGGCGAGGCTGACCTGCATGCTGAAGACGTCCAGCTCCTGCGCAAAGCGGATGCTCTCCTCGATGGTCTGTGGCGTCTCGACCGGCAGGCCCAGGACGAAGGTGCCGTGGATGATGACGCCGGCATCGTGGCAGGCCTTGGTGAAGCGGCGCATCTCCTCCAGCGTGACGCCCTTCTTGATGTTCCTGAGAATCTGCTCGTTGCCGCTCTCGTAGCCGACCAGGAACAGGCGCAGGCCGCAGTCTCTGAAGAACTTCACGGTGTCGGCGTCGAGGTTGGCGCGGCTGTTGCAGCTCCAGGCCAGGCCGAGCGGGCCGAGCTTCCTGGCGATCTCGCGGGCGCGCGGCAGGTTGGCGGTGAAGGTGTCGTCGTCGAAGAAGAACTCGCGGACCTGCGGGAAGAGCCGCTTCATGTAGGCCATTTCATCGGCGACATTCTGCGGGGAGCGGACGCGGTATTTGTGCCCGGCGATGGTTTGCGGCCAGAGGCAGAAGGTGCATTGGGCTGGGCAGCCGCGTCCGGTGTAGAGGCTCACATACGGATGGAGCAGGTAGCCGATGTAGTACTTCTCGATTTGCAGGTCGCGCTTATAAACATCCGCCACCCACGGCAGCGCGTCCATGTCCGTGATGATCTCCCGCTCGGGGTTGTGCTTGATCCTGCCCTCGCGGTCGCGGTAGCTCAGGCCGACAATCGTTTCCAGCGGCCGGCCCTCGGCCACTTCCTTGCACGTGAAATCGAATTCCTTGCGCCCAACCCAGTCAATAGCCGGGGACGCCTTGAGGGTTTCGGCCGGCAGGACCGCCGCATGCGCGCCAACGAAGCCGATCCTGGTCTCCGGCCGGTTCCGCTTGATGGCTTCGGCGACCTTGCAGTCGTTCTTCAGCGACGGGGTCGAGGTGTGGATGACGACGTGGTCGTAGCCCCTGGCCTTTTCGAGGCATGAGTTGATGTCAATGTCATGCGGCGGGCAATCCAGCAGCCTCGAGTCCGGCACCAGGGCCGCGGGCTGGGCGAGCCAGGTCGGATACCAGAAGCTGGTCACCTCGCGCCGGGCCTGGTAGCGCGAGCCGGCGCCGCCGTCGAAACCGTCAAAGCTCGGGGGAGAAAGGAAGAGGGTTGGCATGGCTAATGAAGATCCGGCGCCATAGAACAAAACACAATTCGCTCCCCCTCACCCTGGCCCTCTGCCCAGGGGCTTGCCATTACCCACATCTTTGGCCACCGTCGCAGGCCAATCCCAAAGGGATTGCGTCGTTCAGCCCAGGGTTGCGAGGGACGAGCTACCCTGGGAAGACCGTGTAATATCAGCCTCAACCCCAACGGGGTTGCATCAGGGCTTTCAACCGGCTGATCCAACCCCGTTGGGGTTGATCGGCACTTCAAACCTGCTGACCCAGGGTGGCTCGTCCCTTGCAACCCTGGGCTGACTGATAGAATCCCTTCGGGATTCGCGGATTGTCGGTCTCGAGTTGTGGGTAATGGCGAGCCCCAAGGGAGCGGGCTGGGGTGAGAGGGAGGGAATGCCAGATCATGACTCATAAGCAAGCAGTTCCTCGATCTGTCCTGCCTTGCGGAGTTTCGCAGGAAGTGTCGCCGGTGCCGCCATCGCCCTCCTGACCGTTGCTCCGGCAGGCGGATGTCGCGTCCGCCAGCCCGGTGCTGGCCGCAGCCTTGGCCTGGGCGAGGTGGCCCTTGCCGATCGAAACCCCGTTGAAGGCCTTGACCTGGCAGCCCGCGCGAGAATGCTTGGGCCGGGGGCCAAAGTTATAGCGAATATTCTTCCAGGTGTCGCCGCGCTGGTAATTCGTGCCGAGCGCGCCGCTGGGGTCGTAACCGCAGTGGACCATGCAGTTCTCGCAGCGAGGATCGCGCGCAACGCCGTTCACCACGCCGTAATTGTTCCAGTCCACCTGCCCCAGCATGTCCTCGTAACGGGCGTAATGGCCGTCGGTGATGAGGTAGCAGGGCGCTTTCCAGCCTCTGACATTGCGCGTGGGAATGGCCCAGGCGGTGCAGGTCAGCTCGCGCTTGCCGGCCAGGAACTCCTGGTAAACCGGCGTGCCGAAGATGGTGAAGCGCTCGCCCCATTCCTGGATTCTCGCGAACTTCTGGATCGTCAAGGCGCGCGTGAGGAAGAAATCCTCCGGCTTGCGGCCCAGGCGCCTGGCCATGTCCTGTTTGGCCGCGTCGTAATCGTAGCCCGGGGAAATGGTGTGGCCATCCACCTCGAGCGCGGCGAAGAACTGGAACATCTGCTCGATTTCCGTGACGTCCGTCTCTTTATATACCGTGGCGTTCGTCGCCACCTGGAACCCCAGCAGCTTCGCCATGCGAATCGCCTCGACGCACTCCTTGAACACGCCCTCACGCTCGACCATCAGGTCGTGGGTGTATTCCAGGCCGTCCACGTGAACGTTCCAGTACAGCCACTTCGTCGGCTTGATGACGGGCCCGCCTTCGTGTCTGCCCTGGCGGAGCATCTCCGCGTCCCTGTCTGAAATCAGATTCTCCGTCAACAACCGGGCGAGGATCGGCTCCAGCCTCGGCGAATAAACCGCAGCGAGGTAATCTTTGAGCTTCTTCCGCATGAGCAGGCCATTGGTGCAGATATAGACAATCCGGCCCTGCGCCAACAGTCCGTCCACCAGTTCCTCGATCCTGGGATAAATCAGCGGTTCCCCGCCGCAAACCGAGACCATCGGCGCGTCGCACTCCTGCGCTGACATCAGGCAATCCTCCAGGGACATCATGTCCTTGAGGCTTGTGGAATACTCGCGGACGCGGCCGCAGCCGGTGCAGGCGAGGTTGCAGGTGTGCAGGGGCTCAAGCTGCAAGACGAGCGCAAACCGCGGGGTGCGCCGAACCTTGTGTTTGATGATGTGACGGGCGATCTTGGCCGTCAGCGCGAGCGGAAATCGCATAGCACCGGACTCACAACTGGGCGACTTCGGTTGGAGGCGCTTCCGTCGGCAGGAGTTGGTCAGGGTGCGGCTGCGGCGGTGGATCAGCCCTCAACAGCCCCGGCAGGAGAAAAGTGGCGGGCGAGACGCTCTGCGTGTGATTGATGCCGCTGCAGCCAGCCCCGGCCGCCAGGAGGCTCACGCACATTGCCAATCGCCCGGTTTTCCAGTCTAATCTCACCTCTGGCAAGCCTAACCCAAATTATGATGCGCGCAAGACCTAAATCACGGGCGGTGGCATGGCTTTCAGTCAGCCTGGGCGTCTTCGTGGCTTCGAGCTGCGCCGGCGCGGACCTTCCCGTCCCCAAAGCGGAGTGGCTCGCCGCTGCGAGGAGGAACTTCGAGGCCGCACAAGCGGCTTACCAGAACGCGCCCACGCAGGCGACGACAGCCTGGCAATTTGCCCGGGCGTGCTTTGACCTGGCGGAATATGCCACCAACGATACTCAACGGGCCGCCGTGGCTGAACAGGGAATTGCCGTCTGCCAACAGGCGATCCCGGGCGCGCCCGACTCGGCTCCGCTCCGTTACTACCTCGGCATGAACCTCGGGCAACTGGCCCGAACCAAGCTGCTGGGCGCGCTCAAGCTGGTCATCCAGATGGAACACGAGTTCATCCGGGTCCGCGACCTGGACCGGCAGTTTGACTACGCAGGCGCCGACCGCAACCTCGGGCTGCTTTACCGCGATGCTCCCGCCATCGGCAGCATCGGGAGCCGCCGCAAAGCGCGAGAACACCTGGTCCGCGCCGTGCGCCTGGCCCCCCAGTATCCTGAGAACCGGTTGAACCTCATCGAAACCTATCTGAAATGGGGTGAGCCCAACAACGCCCGGCGCGAGCTGGCCGCGCTCGAAGAAATCTGGCCGGCCGCGCGAACCAATTTGCTCGGCGCGGCCTGGGCGGCGAGCTGGGCGGATTGGGAGCCGCGGTTAATGAAGCTCAGGAACAGGATCGAGCGGCCTCAAAAAGCAGCCGGTGCGCCGCACGAGAAGAACTGAGCGCGCTTGACGAAGAAAATCGTCCACACGAGCTTGCGGCGAGGCTGCTGGAGCGGCCGCTGGCGCGAGCCGTGGCGCGGCAGTCGCCGGCGGCAGGGAGCGGAAGGAGCTTCCCTGCCCGGCCTATCCCACTTTCAACCGGAAGTAATCAATGGTCTTGGCCAGCCCCTCGGCCAGCGGCACATGGGGCGTCCATTTCAGGATTCTCCTGGCGCGCGTGATATCGGGCCGGCGCTGGCGGGGATCGTCCTGCGGCAGAGGGCGGAAGGTGATTTTGCTGCGGGAACTGGTGGCGCGGATGATGGCTTTGGCGAACTCCAGCATGGTCATTTCCGTCGGGTTGCCGATGTTCACCGGCTGGTCATAGCCACTCATCATGAGCCGATAGATGCCTTCGATCAGGTCCGAAACGTAACAGAAGCTGCGTGTCTGGTTGCCCCGGCCAAACACTGTGAGCGGCCGATGCTTGAGAGCCTGGCTGATAAAGGCCGGCACCACCCGGCCGTCGTTCAGACGCATCCGGGGGCCGTAGGTGTTGAAGATGCGCACGATGCGGGTTTCGACCCGGTGTTCCTGGTGATAGGCCATGACGAGCGCCTCGGCAAATCGCTTGGCTTCATCGTAGCAGCCGCGCGGGCCAATCGGGTTCACGTTGCCCCAATAATCTTCGGTTTGGGGGTGGACCAGCGGGTCGCCGTAGATTTCCGAGGTCGAGGCGAGGAGAAAGCGCGCCTTCTTGTTCATGGCCAGACCCAATGCCTTGTGCGTGCCCAGCGAGCCGACCTTCAAGGTCTGTATCGGCAGCTCCAGGTAGTCAATCGGGCTGGCGGGCGATGCGAAGTGCCAGACGTAGTCCACCGGCCCGTCCAGAAAAATGAACTCGGTCACATCCTGCTCGATGAACTTGAAATTGGGATTCCCGCCCAGGTGCGCAATGTTGTCCACCGCGCCAGTGACAAAGTTGTCAATGCCGATGACTTTGTGTCCGCGGGCCACCAGCAGGTCCGTGAGGTGCGAGCCAAGGAAACCGGCGGCGCCGGTGACGACCGAGACAGGCTGGGAGTGAGGTTGGAGCTTTCGGGCTTGAGTCATAAGCAGTTTGGCGCAGGGTTCCGCGGGCGCCTTATTTGGCGCCCACGCCGGTCAGCACGACCGGCACGGTGCCGAAGAGGATCTTGAGATCGAGCCACAGCGACCAGTTGTCAATGTACTCCAGGTCCAGGCGCACCCACTCTTTGAAATCGCTGACGTTGTTGCGCCCGCTAATCTGCCACAGGCAGGTCAGCCCCGGCTTGACACTCAAGCGGCGCCGGTGCGCCAGGTCGTAGAACCGCTTGACTTCATCCACCGGCAGCGGGCGCGGCCCCACGAGGCTCATCTCGCCGCGCAGCACGTTGAAGAGCTGCGGGAACTCGTCGAGGCTGTACTTGCGGAGGAGCCTCCCGATGGGCGTGATGCGCGGGTCGTTGCTCACCTTGAAGACCGGCCCGGTCATCTCGTTCATCGCATCGAGCTCGTGCTTGAGTTGCTCGGCGTTGGTCACCATGGTGCGAAACTTGTAGATCGTGAAGGGCCGGCCGTTGATTCCGGATCGTTGCTGCCGGAACAGCACCGGCCCCCGGGAGGTGACCTTGATGAGCAGCGCGATGAGCGCGAACAGCCACGACAGGCAGACCAGCAGCACGAACGACCCGATGGTGTCCATCAACTGCTTGATCACTCTGGGCCACGAGGTTTCCGGGGTGGAGCGGAAAACCAGCACCGGCCAGCCATAGAAATCATCGAAGCTGGTCCGGGAAATCTGGGCCTTGAAGAAATCCGCCACCAGCCAGGCTTCAACCCCCTCCAGTTCACAAGCACGGATGGCGGCTTCTACCTGTTCAAAGTAGGCATGCTTCGCGCTCAGGATGACGCTGTTCACGGAGTAGTCGTGCAGCATTTGCACCAGACGCTGCACGGGGGCCTCCCTCAAATCCAACCGCCCCAGGATGTCCACTTCCTCCGCCGACTTCACCCGTAACTCAGCCTCCATCCGCGCCGTCTCGTCGCTTCCCCCCACAAGGATTATCCGCCGCCGGTACTGCGCCTGCGCCATCTTAGTACTGGCGGCCCACCGCACCAGTTCCTCCTTCAGGAACACCAGCGCAAAGCTGATAAACCCAAACCACAATACCACCACGCGGGCAACCGGGGGCATCTTGAACAAATACATCGTCAGCACCAGGCCGAGACACGTGAAAAAGCACCCTTTGAACAGGATTCGGGCCGTCGTGGCCCGGGAACAGAAGGGCGGACGCGCGTAGAATCCCTGCATCTCCAGGATCAGCGGTGCGGCCGGAATCAGGACCAAATAGAGTCCCACGTAGGCCTCAAAGGGCACCGCCCAAGGCACGAACCCGAACAGATCAATGATGTCGAGGTTGGCGCGCAGCTTGTAAGCCAGCCAAAAACTGGCGGCGAAGAGGCAGGCATCCATCAGTTGGTGGATCTGCATCCGAATCTGGCGGTCGCGACGCAACATTATCGTTAGCCTTAACCTAATCTCACCAAGCGGCGACTGAGGTCGTCGAGCAAAATCTTCAAACGGCGGGGCCTCGCAGCGCCAAATTTCATGGTGCGCCGGACTCCAGTTCGCCCGGGAAGCGCGGGACGAGTTGAAACTCCGGCACCGCCGCCTGAAGGAACGTCTTCATGCGTTCGTAGGTGGCGTCTTCCTGCCCCGGCGCGCAGGAGGCCAGAACACTGATGGCCGCCCAGCGCTGCAGGACGCCTTTGGTCAGGAGGTCCCGGGCCATCCACCACATCCGCTGCCAATGGCGCGCCGTGTATTCGTCGTTGTCGGCCACGAACCAAACCAGGTAAACCCCGCGGGCTTGTACCGTCTGACCATTGACCGATGCTTGCCTGGAGGCGATGAACTTCATGACAGGCAATTCGTAGGGGTACGGCCGCTTCATGGGCACCCTGGTCTCGGTGGTAGCGCCGCGATCAATGCGCCAGCCGGCCCCTTCTATGCAAAATTCTGTCTTGTGCAGGCTGGTGCGGTCGCTGCCCATCAGCACGACGCCGACGGACATCGCAAATCCATCCGCGGCCTGGTACAGTCTCTGGCCGAAGCTGGTGTCTCGCGGCAGCCAGTCGAGCGTCCTTTGGTCCGGTTCGGACTCTTCCGACGTGTAATCCAGCACGCGCGCCGGCAACTCCACTTTGAGCCGGCGGCTGTCCGCGGTGGGGCTGGTCTTCACGGCTGGCTGGCCTAATTTCTGGCTGGCCTGCAGCCTCGCCAGCAGGACGGCGGCGCCCCCAATCAGGGCGAGCGCCGCAATCAAGATGATCCACTGTCGCTTGTTCATGTCGCTTTCGCGTCTAAAGAAATAAGGTGCATGGTTCTACGCCTGGCGCCCGGGTTCAGGTGATGCCGGCTCATTCCGCCGGAATTGTCGGTGAGCCCGCCGGCTTCGGCCGTTCTTCGTGCAGCCAGTTCCCCAGCAGCAACAGGCCCGCAAACGCGGCCGCATACGGCAGCAGGCTGAAGATCCCTTGCGGTCCGCCCTCATGGATGTATGCGCCCCATTCCTGCCCGCCAATTTCCGCGGCGATGACAATGGTCAGCATTCGCACCACGTTGCCAAACACGGCCAGCGGCACCGCCGCGGCGATTAACACCCCGCGCCGCCACCAGCTCCGGAACGACA
This sequence comes from uncultured Verrucomicrobiota bacterium, assembly GCA_964531815.1. Classification (GTDB taxonomy): domain Bacteria; phylum Verrucomicrobiota; class Verrucomicrobiia; order Limisphaerales; family UBA8199; genus UBA8199. The sequence continues at coordinate 2,618 of CAZHEW010000044.1, read as the reverse complement.
GCATGGCGTAAATCACCGCCACCGCCACCGTGGCAATCAGGCTGCGCATCCCGCTGCACGCCGCTGCCACCTCATATTGATACCGGCCCGTGGGATCGAATATGGCGGTCCCCTGGACGAGAATGTCAATGGCCAGCAGGTTGTGGCAGATGACTTCCACCAGCCGGACCACCAGCAACCGCAAAGGGAAGGTTACTGACACCGCGGACCACCCTAAAGGGATGCAAAAGGCGAACAGGAAAAAGGGGAAGAAACTTTCGATCAACCAGTTGCGCCCCCAGCACAACCCCATCAGCCCGTAGACGCCGGCGAACAGCGCCATAATCGAAATGCGCGGCTGCTGCACCATGTAGCCCACCAGATGAAGCCCGAGTGACAGGGCCACCAGCAGCAGCCCCGGCCACCACATTCTCAAGGGCAACGCCATCAACTGCTTCCGTTTATACCAGAAAATCGCCAGCACTACGAAGGGGATGAGCTTTCCATGGCTGTCGTCGTTGCCGGTTGCATCCGGGCTCGACGCGTAGGCCGCATGCATCCAGCCCAGCAGCGAAGGCGTTGGGATGTAACCCAGCGTTGCATTGCCCAGGAAATGGAACAGCGCCAGCCATGCAACCAGCAGAGTCAGAAAAAGCCCCTTATTCGGCATTCGGCGCCAACATTCCAGGAAATCAATCCGGAAATCCTCAAGAATGCCGTTGGCAGGTTGTCGCAAGGTTCGCACGGGTGCGCGCATATTCAATTGAGCATATTAGATACACGGCGGCACCACCGTGCTCAATCATATTCGCCCCGCTACTACTCGCTTCCTTTCCCCGGTTCAGCCGGAAATCGCACAATATGCCACGGTTGGGGGCCGTGCGTGACCGTCAGCGCAGCCGATACCGTATCCAACACCTCCGCTCCCGTCCGCTCCAGCCAGGCCGCCAGCGGCAGGCCGATTGCCGCCAGGTTGCCGCCATTGACCACCGCATATTGAATATCGCGCTGCCTGATCTCCGACAGCGTGTCTTCGGGCAGGAAGTGCTTCACCCGCCTCTCGAAGAAGGGCCGCCACAGCGAAATGTCAATGTCATCCGGATTACCCATGAACCCGACGACCGCCAACCCCGCCGGCAGCCGCTCCCGCACCTCCGCCAGCGGATCCCAGCGCCTATCATAGACGCTATAAACATCCAGCGCCCGCTGCGCAGTCCGTTGCCCGGGCCTGGCTTTTAGCACCTTCGACAAGATTGTCCGGGCCGGCCACAAGGGCCGGCCTGGGGTCACGACGAGCACCAGCAACGCCAGCAGCAACACGCCGCCAACCAGCCACCGCCACCACCGGGACCGCACGATTTCCGCCGGCCGCGCCCCGAGCAGCAACGACGGCAGCAGCAGCGCGTAATAGGGAGATATCAGCCGCGCCGGGGTCACCATGCCGGACTTCACACAATACGCCAGCAGCGAAACCCACGGCGCCACCAGCGCGCACCAACGCACCCAGCCGGGCACCCACCGGCTGCCCGCGCGACTCACCCCCTCCGCAGCCGGGCTCCGACGCAGCAGCGACATCACCACGCTGGCCGCCAGCAATACGCTCACGCCGAAACCCAACCCGGCCCAATCTTCGGTCGGCATCTCTCCGAGCACCATGAAGCCCCCCTCGAAATTGGCCACCATTGGATCCGTAATCGCGTGCGGCAATACGGTCAGCGCCGAACGGTTCCACCAGCCGGCCAGCGGGAAGAAGGTGGGCACAAAATTGTTCGTCAACAGCAGCAGCGCGTTGCCCCAAATCCCCACCAGCGGATTCTTCATATCCATCCCCGCCCGCTCGAGCACCAGGCCCGACCAATCCCCGCAATAGTGAACATTCAACGCCGCAGTGGGCAGGAATGAAACCGCCCCCGCCAGCAACACCACCAGCAGGGTGGCGCCCGCCCGCCGCAGCAACAGCGGCAACAGCGGAAACACCACAATCGCGCACGGCAGGAGCAGCGTCAGATTGCTCGCCTTGGCGCCAGTCAGCAATGCCGCCGACAGGAACGAAAGCCACAGGTCCGACGCCCGCCGCGATTCCCAGGCGCGCAGCGCGAAATCCACCGCGGCCAGCGCATAGACCGCCGGGAACGTGTCGTTGCCCGCGCCGCCCGCCTGCACGATGAAGCTATACCCCGTCGGCAAGAGCCACATCCAATTCCAGGCCACCCGGCCCCGCACCCCGAGCCGCGTGAACATGCTGAACACCAGCCCCGGCAACAGCAGGAACGGCACGAAGTTAACCAGGAACAGGCTGCGGTCTGACTTCGTGAACAACATCAGCGGCGCTGTCAGCCATTCAAGGCCGCACGCCCGGTTGTTCAGCCGGTAGTTCGGGCTCTCTATCCAATGCCATTGCCCCTCCATCAACCAATGTAGGACGCGCGGCGTCCGGTACGTCATGGCCGTGTGATTGCTCGGCGGATACAGCGCTCCCCCCAGGAAGATCAGGATTGCCAGCCCCAGGAAACACGCCGGCAGCCACCGCCCGAATCGCCTCCTCGCCTTGCTCCACTTGAACCCGGTTCTCAACGGCTTCCCGCCGGATACCCGGCGGCCCAGCCAGAACGCAACGGCGGCCAGCCCGCCGAAGACCA
>CAZHEW010000043.1:0-13675 GCA_964531815.1 uncultured Verrucomicrobiota bacterium | reverse complement strand
AGTCTACCAGTTGGTACCGCTCCGAATAGAGCGCACCCCCTTTACCGCTTACGAACAACGTCCCGCCACCGAGCTTGCCTCACCCAACTGAGGTTGCAACTCCGCTCGCCTGCAGAAGCGAGAGCCAAAGCAAAACAAGCTCAGACGAATGCTACTTTGCCGCTTCGGCTTTGGCAGCATTCTTGGTGGCGACTGGTTGCGTCTCCTTCGCCGGCGTCTGTTCCTTGGCCGGGGTCTCGATTTCAGTCCCCAGGTCCACCCATTCGAGGATGGCCTGTTTGGCAGCGTCACCTTGGCGCTGGCCGAGTCGGACGATACGGGTGTAGCCGCCGTGGCGCTCTTTTTGCGCTGGCGCGATCTTCTCGAAAAGAATCTTCACAGCGTCCTCCTGGTGGAGGCGCGCGGCAACTAGACGCCGGTCGTGAAGTGTGCCGCACTTGCCGAGCGTGACCATCTTCTCCGCCATGGAACGGACGGCTTTGGCTTTGCCCAGAGTGGTAGTGACGCGCTTGTGCTTGATAAGGCTACAGACTAGATTGGCGAGCATCGCGTTCCGGTGTTGCCCGGTGCGACCCAGTTTAGCGGTGCGCTTAAGATGTCTCATAAATTGAAGAGGGTAATGCGTGTTGGATCAACAGGAGGATGACGCGGTTACGTGCCCGATCCTCCGGCAATGCTAACGGCCGGTCGGGACAACGGAAGGCTTCTCCTTGGTGGCCTCCAGCAACTCCGCCTCGAACGTCATACCTAGAGTCAAGCCCAGGCCTGCCAGTTTGTCTTTGATTTCATTGAGGGATTTCTTCCCAAAATTACGGTACTTCAGCATCTCCTGTTCGGTCTTCATCGCAAGCTGGCCGACGGTGGTGATGTTTGCGTTGTTTAGACAATTAGCGGCGCGAACACTCAACTCGATTTCGTTGACGCTCATGTTGAGAAGCTTCTTGAGCTTGGTCTTCTCCTCGTCCTGCTTATCCACGACTTCCTCAAACTCAACGGCGTTCTTGTCGAAGCCTACGAAGATGTCCAGATGATGCTGGAGGATAGCTGAAGCTTGGGTCAAGGCATCGTCAGGGGAGATGCGTCCGTCGGTCCATACTTCCAAAATGAGGCGGTCGTAATCCGTGCGCTGGCCGACGCGGGCGTTTTCGACCGCGTAGCGAACACGGGTCACGGGTGAAAACAGTGAATCAATGGCAATAACCCCGATGGCTTGATTCGTTTTCTTGTTCTCTTCACCCGGCAGAAACCCACGGCCGACCTTGACCTCCAGTTCCATCTCCAATTTCTTCTTCTTGTCGAGGGTGCAAATATGCTGGTCGGGGTTGACCAACTCCAGGTTCTGGTTGAGCTGGATGTCGGCGGCCGTAACCTGTCCTTCCTTGTTAACAGACAGTAAAAGAGTCTGAGGGTCGCGAGCGTGCGCCTTAAACAAAATCTTCTTCAAATTGAGCACAATCTCTGTGACGTCTTCAACGACGCCTTCGACAGTAGTGAATTCGTGCATCGCCCCATCAATCTTGATTGACGAGACCGCCGCGCCTTCCAGGGAGGAAAGCAGGACGCGTCGGAGTGAGTTACCAATGGTGTAACCGTAACCAGTTTCAAAGGGTTCGGCGACGAACTTGGCATAGGTGTCGGTGGCGGTTGAATCCTCTTTGACCAACCGCTTTGGCATTTCAAAGCGTCCTAGACGTACTGGCATATTTTCCTTTCAACAATTTTAATCTGACTCCTTCGGCTTCAATTCCCGCCGGACGAAAGAGCCCGTATAATTGCGATGGATTGCCTGAATGGCGGCGTGATGGAGTGCGAGGCAGATATATCCACGCCGCACCGCCATTTCAACCATCCAAGAATCCAGTTTCATTCTTTAGCGGGAGTAAAACTCGACGACAGCTTGTTCGCTGGCAATAGGTTGGATCTCGTCGCGTGTGGGAATCCGCATGACGACGCCTTTGAGGGCCTCCTTGTCCAGGGAGAGCCAATCCGGCACGGCACGACTGGCCGCGCTTTCCAGATTTTTGGATGCCAATTGACGCGACGCGCTGGAGTTCTTGACCTCAACGATGTCATTAACCTTGAGGCCAAACGATGGAATACTGACCTTGCGCCCATTGACCCTCACGTGACCATGAGCCACCAACTGCCTGGCGGCGGCGCGAGTGTTGGCGAAGCCCAGATGATAGGCGACATTGTCCAGGCGAGTTTCCAGGATCTGCAGCATATGCTCGCCAGTGACCCCGCGACGTTGAAGAGCACGTTCATAAACGCCACGGAACTGTCGCTCCAGCAAGCCGTAGTAATAGCGAAGCTTCTGTTTTTCAATGAGCCCCAGCGCGTAGTCGGTGTGCTTGCGGCGCGACTTCGGGCCATGAACTCCGGGGCCGTAATTACGCCGTTCAAGGTACTTCGAGGGGCCAAAGATCGGAACGCCAAACCGCCGGCTGATGCGGACACGGGGACCAGTGTAACGAGCCATTTTCTAAAGTGGAGAGTTAAGCTTTGTTGGTTGAGAGTTAGACGCGGCGCTTCTTGCGGGGCCGACAGCCGTTGTGCGGCACAGGGGTGATGTCTTTGATGGTGGTAATCTCCAACCCGATGGCCTGAAAGGCCCGGATGGCCGATTCGCGGCCCGAGCCAGGGCCTTTAACCCGCACCTCGATTTCGCGCATGCCGTGTGACATCGCCTGCCGGGCAGCGTCTTGGGCCACTTGCTGGGCGGCATAGGCGGTGCTCTTGCGCGAGCCTTTGAACCCCACACGCCCACCGCTTGACCAGCCAATTACATGCCCCTGCATATCGGTAATGCTAACCAGTGTGTTGTTGAAGGTCGCCAGGATGTTGGCAATGCCACTGACGATATTCTTGGCGCCTTTGGCCTTGATGATCTTCTTGCCGGCAAGATCATCGGCCAACAACTCGGCCGCGGTAGGAGCGGCTACCGCAGCCACTGGCACGCCACCCTCTGCCGGCTTGGGCACCTCGGCAGCTGGAACGGCGCTATCGGCGGGGGCGCGAACGGCTTTCTTCTGAGCCTTCGGCGCCGAGGCGTTGGCATCCGGCTGGGCGGCTGGATTCTCCGCAGGCTTGGCAGCGGCAGCCTTTTCTGCGGTCGCTGGCTTCTTGGCCCCAGGTTTACCTTCGTTCTTGGAAACAGATTTCTTGTTAGTCTCGTCGGCCATGAGCTAGTAAAACAGTTGGTGGTTGATGGGTGACAGGTGGCAAGTAATCAGTGGATGCCGGTCTTTGCTGTTGGACTGCGGACAACACCCACAGTCTTGCGCGGCCCCTTGCGGGTGCGCGCGTTGGTCTGGGTGCGCTGCCCACGAACCGGCAACCCCCGCAAGTGGCGGATCCCGCGATAGCATTTGATGCCCTGCAACCGCTTGAGATTCATACCGATCTCGCGGCGCAAATCGCCCTCGATAACGTACTTGCCGTCCTGGATCGCGTGCACAATCTGTGAGAGCTGTTGCTCAGTCAGGTCCTTGGCACGAATACTTGGGTCAATATTCGCCTTGGCCAGGATTACTTTGGAATTACTGGGACCGAGGCCATAAATGTAGCAGAGCGCAATGTCAATGCGCTTGTTCGGCGGAACTTCCACACCAATGATACGAGCCATAAATCTTTGCTAGTGCTAATTAGACTACCTGATTGACCGATCAACCTTGCCGCTGTTTGTGACGCGGATTCGTACAGATCACACGGATTACGCCCTTGCGACGAATTATCTTACAATTCTCGCAAAGCTTCTTAACAGATGCACGGACTTTCATATTCCAAACTAAGTTTGCTTTTCCACAACCAGTCGACCACTTGACACATCGCAGGGCGATACTTCCAACCGAACCCTGCCCCCCAGCCTCAGCGAAGGAAGTCTCAGCTTGGCCCTGCCGGTCGCATAAGCCAGCATACGGTGCCCGTTGGCCAATTCCACCCGATACATCTTGTTTGGCAGAACTTCCACTACGACACCTTCGACTTCGATGGCACCTTCTCGAGGCACGTCAGAATCTCGGGTTCGGACTCAGTGATTAACACTGTGTGCTCAAAATGAGCGGATAGTGAACCATCCTTAGTGACCGCTGTCCAGCCATCATTTAATGTTTTTACTTCGGCCCCCCCGGCATTAACCATCGGTTCAATGGCCAACGTCATTCCGGGCCGGAGCTTTGGCGAAGGTTTTCCATCCACGAAGTTCGGAACCTGAGGTTCTTCGTGCATCGAACGCCCCACCCCATGACCCACGAATTCCCGGACGACGCTGAAACCGTTGCCTTCCACGTAATCTTGTATCGCCCGGGAAATATCAGACACCTTTCCGCCTGGCATAGCCTGTGCAATACCCCGGTAGAGCCCTTTTTCGGCAACATCCATAAGGTTCTGGGCCAGCACACCGCACCCCCCGACGGCTAAGGTACGAGCGGTGTCGCCGATAAATCCCTTGTGCATAACCCCAACATCCAGACCTACGATGTCGCCGAATTGGAGGACACGACTGCCCGCTAGTCCGTGCACCACCTGTTCATTGACCGAAATACAGATGTGGCATGGGTATTTCCGATAGCCGAGAAATGCGCTCTTAGCGCCAAGTTGCTTCATCCGCAGCGCCGCGAACTCATCCACTTGCTTCGTCGAAACCCCGGGTTGAACAAAAGCGGCCACGTCGTTCAGCACGGCGGCAGCCACCGCGCAGGCTAGCCGCATCGCTTCCAGATCCCGCTCACTCTTCAGTATGATCATCAGAATCGGCCGCGGAGCCGCCCCTTTTTCAGAAATCCATCGTAATGGCGCATCAGCAAATGGGTTTCAGTCTGGCGCATGGTATCCAACAGAACCCCGACCAAAATCAGCATGCTTGTGCCGCCAAAGAATGTAGCGACGGAATAAGGAATCTGCAGTTCCCGCCACAGCCAGATGGGAATGAGGGCGATGATGGTTAGAAAAACCGCACCCGCCAACGTGATCCGGCTCATGGCGTTATGCAGATAATCGCTTGTCGCCTGGCCCGGACGGACGCCCGGAATATAACCGCCGTTCTTTTTCAAATCATCGGCAATCTGCAATTCGTTGAACTGCGTGGCCACCCAGAAATACGAGAAGAAGAGAATCATTAGCCCATACACGATCATGTATAGAATCGCTCCCTCGCCGAGGTTGCGCGCGATTTCCTCAAAGAACTTCACATTAAAGCTCTGGCCGAGGAACAGGAATATCTTCTGCGGGAACATCAGGATCGCCTGAGCGAAAATAATCGGCATGACACCCGAGTAGTTGACCCGCAATGGCATGAACGAAGTCCCGCCCGAATAGACTTTGCGACCCACCGCACGCTGGGCGTATTGCACCGGCACTTTGCGCTGGGCCTGAGTAATGGCAATGACGCCAGCAATCACACCGGCCAGCAACAGCACCAGCGCGATGGCGTGCCCAAAGTTGAATTTGGCCTCCAAGCCGCCGCCGGGGAAGAACATATCCTTGAGCGCCACCACGGCCTGCGGAAGACGCGCCAAAATGCCGATGGTGATGACGAGCGAAACGCCATTTCCGATGCCGCGGTCGGTGATCTGCTCGCCCAGCCACATAAGCAGCATTGTGCCCGTGGTCAGCATTAGCAGTGTCTGGAGGCGGTAGAACCAAATATGCGCATCAGAGTAAAGCACCAGGCGGTCCGCCGTGTTCCAGCCCGGAAACAGCTTTTCAGGGTTCTCCCAGCCAATCGCCATCACCATCCCCTGCCCCAGGCAAAGAACCACGGTAAGGTACCGGCCATACTGAACAATCTTGGTTCGGCCACCCTCTTCTCGCGCCAGTTTGCTCAATGTCGGAATCACCGCCGTCAGCAACTGAATGATGATAGTCGCGCTGATGTAGGGCATGATGCCCAAGGCACCAACCGCACAATGCTCCAGGGCTCCCCCCGTGAAAAGGCTGTACATTCCCAGCACTGAAGAGCCATCTGCCGACCCGGCCTTGCTGGCGAAGTAATTTGACAGAATGGTGCCATTCAAGCCGGGTATGCGCACCACCGCTTCCAAACGGCAAATGGCCAGCACCATCAGGGTGAAAAGAATCCGGGACTTGAGCTCCGGAATCTTGAAGCAGTTACAGAAGGTATTGTAAATGGCAGCGAGCATGGTTGAATCAGAGCCCCGAACACATTTGAAATCTGAAATCCGAAAGCCGGATGGCTGTCTTGGGATGCGGTATGGCGCCCATGAACAGGTTAAGGCTTGGGTTCAGGGTTTGCCGGCTTCGCGCTCTTCGGAACGATAAGCTCGCACGCGCCTCCTTTAGCCTCAATCTTCGCCTTGGCTGACGCACTAAACGCATGCGCGCTGACGGTAAGCTTCCGAGTCAGTTCCCCGCTGCCGAGGATTTTGACGCCTGCGCCAGAACCATTCGCCAATCCTGCGCTTCGCAGGGCCTCCGGGTCCACGCGCGTGCCATCAGCAAAATGGTTGAGGGCTTCAAGGTTGACTGGCAAATAGCGCTTTGTATGACGCGCATTGTTGAATCCGCGCTTGGGGATGCGTCGAATCAAAGGCATCTGCCCTCCTTCAAAGCCAATGCGGATCGAACTGCCCGAACGGGCGGTCTGGCCCTTGCCGCCCCGGCCACTGGTCTTGCCGTGGCCGCTGCCTTCGCCCTGGCCGAGTCGTTTGCGACGATGCCGGGAGCCAGGACGAGGTTGGAGATCGTGTAATCGCATAAAAAGTTAGGCTGCTGGTGACTCTGCGGGGGGGACGGAGGGAGGCGGCGGCACCGGTTCCGCAGGCTTTTCCACCTTCTTAATTTCCAAGCCACGCCCCAGGTAAATGTCTTCACGCAGGCGGAGGCTCAGCAACCCGTTGAGCGTGGCCTTAACCACGTTAGCGGCGTTCTTCGAACCGAGTGATTTGGTGAGGACATCCTTGACGCCGGCCGATTCGAGCACGGCACGCACCGTCTTGCCGGCAATGATGCCCGTACCCGGGGATGCCGGGCGGAGCAACACCTTGGCGCCGCAATAGTGCGAGAACACCTCGTGCGGAATGGTTGCGTCCTTCAGCGATACGCCAACCATCTGCGACCGCGCCATTTCTCCCCCCTTGCGGATCGCATCCGCAACCTCGCCGGCTTTGCCCATACCGACCCCAACGCGGCCGTGCTTATCCCCAACAACGATCAGCGCACTGAAATTGAAGCGGCGCCCGCCCTTGACGACTTTGGCCGAGCGATTAATGAACACAACCTTCTCGGTCAGTTCCTGCCCGGACTGCTCATCGAAAGTAGGCTCGGGCTCAGGACGACTGCGCCGCCCGCGCCCGGGCCCCCGTGGGGTTCGGGATCCGGCACCCTCGACTTTGGCTGGTTCAGTCACAATATTTGTTTCCATGTTGCGTTAAAAATGCAGACCCGCTTCGCGCGCGGCATCGGCCAGGGCTTTGACTTTACCGTGGTAGCGCGCGCCGCCCCGATCAAACACCACTTGCTTGATGCCCTTTGCCAGAGCTGTTTGTGCCGCGAGAGCCCCCATCCTCTTGGCGCTCACGACATTGGCCATCGGTTTCTCCGAACTGGAACGCGCTTTGCTGACCGTCGAAACTGCGCCAAGGGTGACCCTTGCGGCATCATCAACGAACTGCACGTGGATGTTCTTGTTGGTGAAGCAAACACACATGCGTGGACGGTCTTTCGTGCCGCTGACTTTCTGGCGGATGCGCCACCTGCGCCGCTGCGCCAGTGCTTGTTTCTGTTCAGTTCTCATCTCAATTCGTTACGGATTTGGTCAAAAGGCAACAAAGAGTCAAGTGCTGGTCTCTCACGCTTTGCGCACAACACGTCACTGCACCGTCTTGCCTTCCTTGCGGATCACACGTTCGTCCGAGTAGCGCACCCCTTTGCCCTTGTAAGGCTCGGGAGGGTAGAAGCTTCGCAATTCCGCCGCCACCTGCCCCACTATCTGACGGTCGGGCCCCTCCACGGTCAGCTTGGTGTTATCTTCCACGGTCACTTTGATTTGGGCAGGGATTGCATAAACGATGGGATGCGAGTAGCCAAGGCTCATGGTTACCTTATTGTCAGCGACCGCCGCCTTGAAACCGACGCCTTGAATCTCGAGCTTCTTGACGAAGCCTTCGCTCACGCCCCGAACCATGTTGTTGACCAAGGCGCGACTCAGGCCATGAAGGGCCTTGGCGCGCGCGTCATCGCCATCGCGGCTGACAACGACTTTGCCGTGCTCCACCTTGAGGCTCGTGCAGCGCGGCAGTTCCCACTTAAGCTTGCCCTTCGGGCCCTCGACAGAAATCTGCTGGCCCTTGGCGTCCACCTTCACTTTGGGAGGGATGGCTATCGGTAGCTTTCCAATGCGTGACATAAAATTAAAGTGCGATCGAGCGATGGGATGAGAGTGTGCCGGGACACGGCCGGTCAAGTCTGGTCAAATGCTGTATTGCCCTCGTGCCGCGTCTCATCTTCTCACCACACGTAACAAATCAACTCCCCGCCAATTCGTTTCCGGCGCGCCTGAACGTCGGTCAGCAATCCTTCCGAGGTCGAGAGGACGGCCACGCCCAAACCGCCACGTACCCGCGGAATCTCGGTCGCGCCAACATAGCGACGCAAGCCCGGCGTGCTGACTCGGCGGAGTCCCTCGATAATGTTCTTCTTGCCCCGGTACTTCAGTTTGAGCGTGAGTGTCTTGGGCATTTTTCGCTCCACAGCGAAATCGGCAATGTAACCTTCCCGCTTCAGGATGCCCGCAATCCCCTCCTTCATTTTGGAATGGGGCACTTCAACGGCCGGCAACAGCGCGCGACTGGCGTTGCGAATCCGGGTCAGCATGTCGGAAATCGGATCATTCATAGACTTACCAACTTGCTTTGGTCACGCCCGGGATGAGACCGTTCAGAGCAGATTCACGGAACGTCAGACGCGAGCAGCCAAACTTGCGCAAATAGCCGTGACGACGGCCGCTCATTGAACATCGGTTGACGACCCGCGAGGGGCTCGCATTGCGCGGGAGTTTCGCCAAGCCGGCATAATCGCGCTTGGCCTTCAACTCAGCGCGAATCGCGGCGTATTTCTTGACCGTCTCCGCCTTCTTCTTGTTGCGTTCAATCCATGCTGTCTTGGCCATAATCAGTTCACTCTGCTTTCTTTTGCTGTGGCTCGTTCTCTGGTGCTTTCGCGCGCTTTGTCTCCGCCTGCCGCGCCTCGGCAAAAGGCATGCCCATAAGCTGCAACAAATCGAGCGCTTCCCCGTCGGTTCTCGCGCTAGTCACAATCGTAATGTCCATGCCCTGCTGCCGTTTGATCTTGTCCAACTCTATCTCGGGGAAGATCGTCTGGTCACCCACGCCCAGGGAATAATTACCGCGCCCGTCAAAGGAGCGGGGCGAAAGCCCCCGGAAGTCGCGAATACGCGGCAGGGCCGTCGCGATTAACCGGTCAAAAAACTCATACATCGCGTCACGGCGCAATGTCACCCGGCAGCCGATCGGCAAATCCCGGCGCAGCTTGAAATTGGCGATATTGTGGCGGGACTTGCTAATCGCCGGCTTGCGGCCGGTGATCAACGCCAGATCTTTGGCCGCGTCATCCACCGCGCTCTTTTCCAGGGATGCGCTCACGCCCATATTAACAACGATCTTCTCCATCCGGGGAATCTGGTGGGGATTGGCGTACTTATGCTTCTCCTTGAGCGCAGGCACCACCTCTTTCACGTATCGTTCGTATAGTCTGGCTTTCATTTCGCTTGCAGTGTCCAACTATGCCTTACGTCCGGGCTGGCGCCGCTGTCCCGCGCCGGGCAGCCCGCGCGTCGTACTTCTCGGCCTTCATCACGTTCGAGATGTGGATCGAGCCTTCCCGCTCTACAATTTGGCCTTGGGGGTATTGCTGGCTCTTGCGCATGTGCTTCTTAATCATATGTGCGCCTTCGACAATCACCCGATGCTTCTTGGCATTCACGCTTATGATCCGGCCGCGCTTGCCCTTGTCCGCTCCCGCAATAACAACCGCCTCGTCACCCTTCTTTACATGACATGTGCGCATAGACTGGTGCTGACTCATCAAATCACTTCCGGCGCGAGCGAGATAATCTTCATAAATCTCTTCTCCCGCAGTTCGCGCGCCACCGGACCAAAAATGCGTGTGCCGCGCGGGTTGAACTCCTTGTCAATCAAGACAATCGCGTTGCTATCAAACCGCAGATAGGAACCGTCACTGCGGCGGATCACCTGGCGGGTGCGGACCACGACCGCATCCACAACTTCCCCTTTCTTGACGGTGCCATCCGGCGCGGCCTCCTTAATGTGGGCTTTAATCACGTCGCCCACGTGCGCGTAACGCTGGTTGCGGCCAAGCACACCGATTGCCGCGGCCCGTTTGGCTCCGGTGTTGTCCGCCACGTCTAAGATGGATCTTACTTGTAACATAAACTAAATCCTGGCTCCGCTTTACGCTCGCAACGAGGCTGTCAAGCCGCCACCGGACCTACTCCGGAACTCCGCCCCACAACCTCCACCAAACGCCAGCGCTTGGTCTTGGAAAGCGGGCGGGTCTCTTCCAGGCGGACGCGGTCGCCCACTTTAGCCTCACTCTTCTCGTCGTGGGCATACAGCTTCTTGTAGCCGGTGACGACTTTCTTGAACTTCGGGTGCGGGTAGCGCCGCTCGATCTCGACGATAATGGTCTTGGCCATCTTGTTAGAGATGACCACCCCCACGCGCTGCTTGCGTTTGGCCCGACCAAGTTCTGCGGTAGTCTGAGTTTCAGCCATACAAAACACCTATGCGGCCTTGCGGCGCAGTTCTGAAATGTGCGTTTCGACGCGGGCAATATCGCGCCGCAGCGTTCGCAGGCGAGCCGGCTTTTCCAACTGCGCGCTGGCCTGCTGCAAACGCAGGTTAAAGATTTCCTGCCGCCAGTTCCGTGCATCAGCGAGCAACTCGGCCAGCGTCTTTTCCTGAATCTCTTTCCGTTGAATCCTTTTCATAACGAGAATCTACAGCGTCTGCTTTCAACCCCTTCTGTGCCGCGAGATGAACTTCGTCCTCATGGGCAGCTTGGTCGCCGCCAGGCGGAGCGATTCCCGCGCGACCGCTTCCGAAACACCGTCCACCTCGAGTATCACGTTGGCCGGCCGGATTACCGCCACCCAGGACTCCACCGGCCCCTTGCCCTTGCCCATGCGCGTCTCGAGCGGCTTCTTCGTGTAAGACTTCTGCGGAAAAACGCGGATCCACATCTTCCCGTGGCGCTTCATGTTGCGGGCGACCGCCACACGCACGGCCTCGATTTGCTTCGTATGGAGCCAGCAACGTTCCAGCGCCATCAATCCATACTCGCCAAAAGCCACCGTCTGCCCCCGCGTCGCCAGGCCGGCGCGATTGCCGCGGTGCATCTTCCGGTACTTTACTCTCTCGGGCATCAATGGCATAATACAGTCCTCCTATCCTCAGTTTGCGGCCGCCGCCCGCTGCGCCTGCGGTTTCTCCGCTTTCACGTCCCCCTTGCAGATCCAGCACTTGATCCCCAGCTTGCCATAAAGCGTGTTAGCCTCCGCAAAGCCGTAATCAATGCTGGCGCGCAAGGTGTGCAGGGGCACCCGGCCCCAGTGATACTGCTCCACCCGCGCAAGTTCCGCCCCGCCCAGCCGGCCGGCGCAACGAATCTTGATTCCCTCCGCGCCGAAATCCTTGGCCGTCTGCAGCGCCTTCTTCATCGCCCGGCGGAACGAGACCCGGCGCTCCAGTTGCAGCGCCACATTCTCGGCTACAAGCTGGGCGTCAATCTCCGGAGATTTCACCTCCAGGATATCCACATAGATCTCCTTGCCGGTCATTCGGCTCAGATCTTCCTTAAGCTTGTCTATTTCCGCACCCTTGCGGCCAATGACGATGCCAGGCCGGGCGGTCAAAATAGTGATTCGGCATCGGCTGGCAGCACGCTCGATCAGAATCTGCGGCACCGAGGCGGACTCGAGTTTCTTCTTCAGCAGCGCGCGGATTTCACGATCCTCGCAGAGCAGCTTGCCGAACTCCTTCTTGCCGGCATACCACTTTGAACGCCACTCATGGTTGACGGCCATGCGCAGGCCAACCGGATTAGTTTTCTGTCCCATATTCTACTCGTCTGACAAAACAATCTTGATGTGGCAATTGCGCTTGATAATCGGGCCGGCGGAGCCCCGCGCCTTGGGCGTAAACCGCTTGAAAGAGGCCGCGGTTTGCGCCAGCGCCTCCTTGACAACGAGCCGGTCCAACCGCAGCCCGGCATATTCCTTCTTGTGCTCCTTAAGATCCTCAGCATTGGCAACCGCCGAATGCAGCGTCTTGGCGACCAGCCGGGCGCCTTTGCGCGGCACTACGGCCAGCACCGCCTCGGCGCCTGCCGCAGGCAGACCCTGGATTTGACGCACCACCTCACGCATTTTCTGCGCCGACATGCGCACGTTCTTCGTTATGGCTTGAACTTCCATAAGGTTACTTCGCTTCAGCCTTGGCCGTGTGCGCACCGTGCTTCTTGAAGGTCCGTGTCGGCGAAAACTCACCAAGCCGGTGCCCCACCATGTTCTCGGTAACGAACACCGGATTGAATATCTTGCCGTTGTGCACGTTGAACGTCAGTCCAACGAAATCCGGCGTAATCATCGAGCGGCGCGACCAGGTCTTAATGGGCGCCTTGGACTTGCTTTCCTTCGCCAGCGAGATCTTCGCCAGCAAATGATCGTCAATAAACGGACCTTTTTTGATTGAGCGTCCCATAAATGCCTACTTGTTCTTCATCGGGCGGCCGTCGCGTCGCACCAAAATGAAACGGTTCGAGAACTTCTTCCTGTTGCGGGTGCGGTAGCCCTTCGCCAGCAAGCCCCACGGCGAAGTAAGCTGCTGCCATCCGCCACCGGATTTGGATTTGCCTGCCCCGCCACCGTTCGGATGGTCCACGGGATTGCGGGTAACGCCACGGTTGATCGGGCGCCTGCCCAAATGCCGTGACCGGCCCGCCTTGCCCAGCACGACGTTTTCGTGCTCGGCATTGCCAACCTGCCCGATCGTCGCGTAGCAATTCTCGTTTACCAGCCTTATCTCCCCCGATGGCAGCCTGATCTGCGCGTAACCCTCGTCGCGAGACATCAGCGTCGCCGAACCACCCGCCGTGCGGACCATTTGCGCCCCCCGGCCTGGAACAATCTCGATATTGTGAATCGGCAGGCCGACCGGGACCGTGCGAAGCGGCAGGCAATTGCCCAACTCGGGCGGGGCTTTGGGGCCGCTCACCAACTTCGTCCCCACCGTCAACCCGCTCGGCGCCAGGATGTACGTCTTCTCTCCGTCAGTGTATTCCAGCAGCGCCAACCGAGCCGTCCGGCGCGGATCATACTCGATCGCCTTCACCGTCGCCTCGACGCCATGCTTATTGCGCTTGAAATCCACCAGTCGGATCTTCTGCTTGTGTCCGCCGCCGATTCCGCGCGCTGTAACGCGGCCATAAACATTACGGCCGCCGGTACGCTTTCGCGTTTCGACCAGACTGCGCTCCGGCTTGGTCTTCGTAATGTCGCTGTAGTCCGCATATGCGATGTAGCGCAAGGACGGCGTCAGCGGTCTAAATGTCTGTACTGGCATAAATCAACAACAGTTCCCAAGTCAGCTACTTGGAGAGCGGAGCCATTAATCCTGCC
>CAZHEW010000042.1:9736-14349 GCA_964531815.1 uncultured Verrucomicrobiota bacterium | reverse complement strand
CTGCACCTGCCGGGTGAACCGATGCTCGATTTCCAGGTCTTTGCCCAACAGGCCCTGCCCCGTGGCTTCGTCGCCGTCGCCGGCTACGGTGACTGCGGCCCCGCCTACATTTGCACCGACAAGGCCATCATCGAGGGGGGCTACGAGCCTTCCGCCTCCAATGTCGGTCCAGGCTCCGAGGCCCGGCTCAAGGACGCCATCCGGGTCCTGCTGGGTGCACACGCTCCAACCAAGCGCTGACAGCTTGATCCCTTGCTTGACTGCGCCGGCAGAGCGCAGCGGCGACGGCGCTTTCGGACAGCCGTGAGGCAGGCGTGCTGAACCCGGCGTTCCCCGGAGGAAAAGCGGCGTGGCGCTTCGTTTCCCGCCGCAGTCCAAGACGGCTCCAGCCGGCCCCGCATCCAACGGTGGTTTTGCCTTTCCAATCCCCCCGCCGGCCTCTTAAATGCCCCGATGCGCGAACAGTCACTTTCCTTTCTCCGGACGTTGGTTAATACCCCCAGCCCCGTCGGCCATGAAACCCGCGGCCAGCGCGTCTGGCTGGATTACGTCGCGCCCTTCGCCGATGAGACCTTCTCTGATGCCTACGGTAACTGCGTCGCCGTGCTCAACAAAGGCGGTTCCCCGCGCCTTATGCTCGCCGGCCACGCCGATGAAATCGCTATGGCTGTCAGCTACATCAACGACGAGGGCTTCATTTACGTGCGCAAAATGGGCGGCGTGGACGCCGCCATCACCAAAGCCCAGCGCGTGGTCATTCACACCCGCAACGGCCCCGTCACCGGCGTCGTCGGCAACGTCGCGCCGCACCTGATGAAAGGAGAAACGGATCTCAAGGTGCCCAAGATCCACGAGCTGTTCATTGACATCGGCGTCTTCAGCCGCAAAGAGGCCGAGAAACTGGTGCGCATCGGCGACCCGATCACCCTCAACGACGAGTTTGAACTGCTGCGCAACGATTTAGCCGTCGCGCGGGCCTTCGACAACCGGGTGGGCACCTTCGCCGTGGCCGAAGCCCTCCGTCTGCTCAAGCAGAGCAGGACCAAGCTCCACGCCGAGGTCTGCGCCGTCTCCAATGTGCAGGAGGAAGTCGGCCTGCTCGGCGCGCGCCAGATCGCCTACTCGCTCAAACCGGACATCGCGCTCGTGGTAGACGTTACCCACGCCACCGACTACCCGACCGTCAGCAAAACGCAGCACGGCGACAACCGGGTCGGCCGAGGCCCCACCGTCACCCACGGCGGCTGCAACCACCCCGACGTCGTCGCGCGCATCGAAGCCGTCGCCCGCGCCAAGAACATCCCGCTCCAGCACGAGGCCATGTCAGCCAGCAGCGGCACCGACACGGATGTTATCTTCTGGACGCGCGGCGGCATTGCCAGCGCCCTGGTCAGCCTGCCCAACCGCTACATGCACTCGCCGGTCGAAGTGGTCAGCCTCAAAGACCTCGAGCGCATCCCTGAGCTGCTCGCCGCCTTTGCCGTTTCCCTCGCCCGGGGCGAACAGTTCAAAGTCAAAATCTGACCGGAGCCCAACCGGCTCGCCGGGGGCGCATCGCGAAGGAGCGAGTGGGGGGGGGGCGCCCACCGGGTGCCGCGGTGCATCTGCCAGATGATGCTGCCGCCGTGCGCCAGCGCCAGCACCAGCAAACCCACGCCCGACCAATGCTCCATCCGCAGCAGCCTCTTCTCGCTGAGTTTGCCGTGCCCGAGCGAGACGGCCCAGCTCAAGCCGGTAAACCACCCGCCTGTCGCCACCGCCACCCCGCCCACGCAGGCCAGCTTCCCCGGCCAATCGGGCGTCACCCATTCGCGCGAGATGAAGTTGGCCGCCAGGATGATCCAAAACACCAGCACCCCAACGTTGCCCATCACCCGCACCAGGCCCGTCATGAAGGCCGAGTGCGGGTGCAGCCGCTGTTCCAGCCGCTCCTCGATGCGGTCCGCCGCAGCGCTCAAGTGCACCGGCAGTTCGCGCACCGATTTTGACATCAGGAACTTGACCCCCAGGAACAGCATGAACACGAAGCTGAACAGCTCCATCGCCGCCTTCACATACCCGCGGGTGAAAAATGACGCAAAGCTGGTGAAGGCAATGAAACAGTAAATGACCTCCATGGTCGTGGCCCCCAGCCCGATCAGCGCCGCCCACTTAAAGCCACGCCGGGCGCCCTCGTTCAGGATCGTCAGGTTGATCGGCCCGATGGGAATCGAGAGCAGCAGCCCGCTGATCAGCCCGGTCAGCCCGGCAATCAAGATAGGCGAATGCTCCTGCATCGGCCATTATGCCGGCGCGGCCGGCCCCGGCGGTCGCTCCTCTTCCCCCTCCTCCTCATCTTCAATCTCGTGCCGTATCCTCCGCGAGATCCGCGGCCGGATGAAACCGTAAACCAGGTACGCCGTGAACAACAGCGGCAGCACAAAAACCAGGATCTTCTCCCGCAGAATCACAATGCTGCCCAGAAACAGAATGGTCACCAGCGTCTTGGTAAAAGTCCGCCTCGCCCGCAAATCCAGCGTCTTGAAGCTCGGATACTTAACGTTGCTAACCATCATCCACGACAAAAACAACAGCAGCACCGGCAAACAGTAGCGCCACCACCCCGTCGCAAACTCCTTCTCGTCCCACCAGATCATGAACAGGGTCAGCGACGCCACCAATCCTGCCGCCGACGGGATCGGAAACCCCAGAAACTCCTTCCCCCCGCCCTGGCCCATCGCCGCCAGGCAGTTAAAGCGCGCCAGCCGGAACGCCCCGCACAGCAGGTAAATCGAAGCGATAAACCAGCCCCACTCCGCGTGCCCCTGGAACACGTTGTTCAGCACCACCCGATGCACCAAAAAGGCCGGCGCCGCCCCGAACGAAATCAAATCCGCCAGCGAGTCAAACTCTCGCCCAAACGGGCTCTCCACGCCCCCCATCCGCGCCACCCGGCCGTCGAACAGGTCGAATATACACGCCAGCAAAATGAACCCCAGCGCCACCTTCACCGGCCCAAAATCGCCCCCGTCGAGGTCCGCCTCCACGATCTTCGTCAGCGCCACAAAACCGCAAAACAAGTTTCCCGCCGTCAGCAGGTTCGGCAGAAAGTAAATCTTGAGCTTCGGCTCCTCCGCCTCCTTCGTGGCCCGGACTGTCTGTTTTAAAATAGGCTCGCTCATGTCACGTCACGCCCACTCCGCCAGCACCGTTTCCCCCCCCACCACATGGTCGCCCAACGCCACCTTGACCTTCGCTCCCACCGGCAAATACAAGTCCGCCCTCGAGCCGAACTGCACCAGGCTGATGCGCTCGCCCCGGGCCACCTCGTCGCCCTGCTGGACAAAAGGCACGATCCGGCGCGCGATGACCCCGGCAATCACCCGCACGGCCACCTTCTGCCCGGGCGGCTCGCTGGCTGCGAAGCCGAGCAGCACGTTCTCGTTATAGAGAGCTGACTCGGCCTTCAGCGCATTGAGGAATTGGCCCTGGGTGTATTTCAGCCAGGCGACCTGCCCGGCCACCGGCGCATTCTGCACGTGGACATCCATGACCGACAGAAAGATGGAAACGCGCTGGCACTCGCCCCCCATGAACTCCGACTCGGTGGTTGTGCCAATCGCATCCACCTTGCCGTGCGCCGGGGCCAACACCAGGTTCGCGCCCGCCGGCACCCGCGGGTTCGGGTCCCGGAAGAAGTAGAGCGTGAAGATGGCAAACAACACCCAGAACGCGATCACCACCGGGGTAATCGCCGCAGCAAACGCCGCCACCACCACCGCCGCCGCCGCGGTAAAGAAGCCAAGCGCCCAAACCACGACCAGCACGATTAGCGAAAACAGTATCAGCTTATACCCCGCCTTCCTGGCTTTGCCCGAATGTTTCATGCGGCCCAAGGGTAAAGTTACGCCCGCCCGGGGCAAAGGCCAAAGTTGGTCGGGCCGGCCGTGTTTCCGATGGTCCAGGCCCCCCGACGCCCGGCGGCTTGCATGTTTTCCTTTTGCGTGGGAGGAAAACGCTGTAAGTTCAGGACAACGGATCCCCTTGCGGGAGACTCCACGTGAAAACAAACACCATTATACTCGTCGCGCTCATTGCCCTGGCGAGTTTAGGCGCCGGGATAATCATTGGCGGACGGCTGGTATCGCCCAAGGCCGGCGTAGTGGCTGCGGCGCCAGCGGCGGACGCTCCAAGAGACGACGTGCTGCCAATGGTCAAACCCCGTCCTCCGGCAGGCGGCTCGGACGCAACCGAGGGACCACGCGAGCCTGCTTCGCTGGCCGAAACGGTAGCCGCCCTCCAGAACGCCGTCCGGATGAGCAGCGGCAGGGGCCGAAAGGATCTCGACGAGCTTATCCAGAAGGTAAATCCCTCCGACATTCCTCAACTGCTGACTCTGGTCGAGAAACTGACTTCCGCCAGCCATAAGACGCGGCTGCGCTTGCTGCTGCTGGGGCGTTGGGCGGAGACCGATGCCGCCGCAGCAATGGCTTATGCCGACGGTGTCACCGGTTACCAGAATCGGCAGCAGGCCGTCCTGAGCGTCCTGCGTGCCTGGGCGGAGAAGGACGCCGAAGCGGCCAGCGCCTGGGCACAGCAACTTCCGTCCGGCCAGCTCCGCAAGCAGGCCCTCA
>CAZHEW010000042.1:0-9636 GCA_964531815.1 uncultured Verrucomicrobiota bacterium | reverse complement strand
GCCAGCGCCTGGGCACAGCAACTTCCGTCCGGCCAGCTCCGCAAGCAGGCCCTCAACAGCGTCAGCTATGGGCTGGCGCAGAAGAATCCGGAAGCTGCCTACGCGCTGATGACCAGTTCGAGCTCGGGCGAACGGCAATGGGGCATGGTGCAAAGCATCTTCAGCGCCTGGGCTGGCAGCGACCCCGCCACCGCTGCCGCCAAGGCCGCCCAACTTTCTTCCGCCCAACAACGCCAGCAGGCGTTCCAAGCCATCGCTTCCCAATGGGTGGAGCAGGACCCGCAAGCGGCCTTGTCTTGGGCCACCAGTCTGCCCGAAGGCCGCGACAGGGCCAGCGCCTTGTCCACCGTCGTCGGCCAATGGGCCAGCAGCGATCCCAAGTCTGCCGCCGCCTATGCCCTCTCCCTGCCGGCCGGCCAGGCGCGCAACAACTCCATCAGCTCGGTTGTCTCGCACTGGGCCAATGCCGATCTGACCGGCGCGGTGGCCTGGGTGCAGCAGTTGCCGGACGGACCGGCCAAAGAAAACGCCCTGAGCAGCATCACCTGGCAATGGGCTCAAGCTGATCCCCAGGCCGCCACAACCTACGCTCAGAGCCTGCCCGCTGGCCGGACGCGCGAAGGTTTGCTGAGCAACATCGGCAGTCAGTTGGCGCAGGAAGACCCCCAAGCTGCCCTCACGTGGGCGCAGTCTTTGCCCGCCGGCCACACTCGCAATCAGATCATCGAGCGCATTGTCTCCACGCTGGCCTGGAATGATCCCAAGGCCGCCGCCGCCTTTGTCACCACCCTTCCCCCGGGGCAAATGAAGAACCAGGCCATCGGCCAGATCATCCACGGCTGGGCCCAGGCGGACGTCAAAGCCGCCGCCGAATGGGTCGCCGCCCTGCCGGAAGGACAGGCCAAGCGCGACGCTCAGCGCAACCTGTCCTATCAGATGGCTGAGAATGACCCGCAGGCGGCGGCCGATTACGCCCTGTCGCTGCCCGGAGGGCAAGTGCGCAGCGATTTCATCAGCCGCGTAGCCTCTTCCTGGGCCAACGCGGATCTCAACGCCGCCGTCGCCTGGGCGCAGAAGCTTCCCGACGGCCAGGACAAGCAAAGAGCCCTCAGCAGCCTCGGCTACCAATGGGCGCAAACCGACCCCGAGGCGGCGGCGGCATACGCCCGAACTTTGCCGGCAGGCGAAATGCAAAACAACCTCGTCAACACTCTCGCCAACCAATGGGCCGCCACCGACTCGAAAGCCGCCATCGCCTGGGCCAATCAGCTCCCCGAGGGTGAAGCCCGGAACCGGGCCTTGGCCGGCGTTGTATCCGGCTGGGCACAGAACGATCCACAGGGGGCGGCCGGCTTCGCCGCCGCGCTCCCGTCCGGGGAAGCCCGGGACCGCGCGGTGGCCTCAGCCGTCTCCCAATGGGCGCGCAACGAACCGGATTCCGCCGCGGCCTGGGTGGCTGGTTTCGGCGAAGGCAAACTGCGTGAGGACTCGTGCCGCAACCTCATGTCGTCCTGGGCGGAGAACGATCCCGCCGCCGCCGGCCAGTGGCTGCAGACCCTCGCCGCCGGCGCCGCCCGCGAGGCGGCCGTCCAGACCTACGTCAGCCACCTCAGCCACTCCGCGCCCGAACTGGCCGCGCCCTGGGCCGAGACCCTGACCGACCCAAACATCCGCAACAGCCAGATCGAAAACCTCGCTCGCCAATGGCTCAGGTTGGACCGCGCCGCCGCCGAAACCTGGCTAAGCACGGTCAGCCTCCCCGACGAGCGCAAGCAGCGCCTGCTCAAGCGCGACTGAGAGCCCTCGGCGCTGCCACGCCGGAAGCCGGCACGGGCCTCGCTGTCCGGGCCCAGGCCCCGGCGGGACGCCGTTGGCCGCGCGCGGGACGCACGCGCTCCCCGCCTGATCGCATTGTTACAGCCGGGCTGGATAACCGTTCCACCCCATTCAGCGCGCCCCCGGGCGGCACCGCTGCACCGCTCCCCTGCCGACGAATCGTTCGCCGCTATCCTGCCGGGCGGATACCTCCGTTCTACCTCCGTCGTGCCTGCGTAGTAACTCCGCCCAGTCAACGGAGGAACTACGGAGGTAGGACGGAGGTGGAACGGAGGAGGAACGGAGGTAGGACGGAGGTACTCGGCAGTGCGCGAGCAGAAAGAAGCCTTTCTGGACTTTGGACAGGCCGGCGGGCCGTGCTAGAGCCTGAGCCCTATATCAAAATGTCTTGATTGCATCCGCTCTGGAAAACGTGCATGCTTGGCGGCCAACAGCAAAAACATTTTATGATTGTCACTACCAAACAACTGTTTCAGGTCGCTTACGGCAAGTACGCGATCGGAGCCTATAACATCAACAACGCCGAGCAGGCGATGGGCCTGTTCCGGGGCTGCCTCGCCAGCCAGGCGCCGTTCATCATCCAAATTTCCAAAGGTGCCCGGAAGTACACGGACAAGCGGATGCTGGAGGCGATTATCCGCGCCGCCCACGAGATTTTTCCGGAGGCGATCTTCGCGGTGCACCTGGACCACGGCGACGAGGAGACTTGCTACGACTGCATTGATTCGGGTTTCTACAGCTCGGTGATGATTGACGCTTCGCACGAGTCGTTCGAGCAGAATGTCGCCATCACCCAGCGCGTGGCGGCCCGCGCCCACGCCCGGGGCATCAGCGTGGAGGCTGAGCTGGGCAAGCTGGGCGGCGTGGAGGAGGACATCAAGGTGGAGGAAGGCAACGCTTGCCTGACCGATCCGGCCGAAGCCGAGCGGTTCGTCAAGGAAACCGGCTGCGATTCGCTGGCCTGCGCTATTGGCACCAGCCACGGCGCCTTCAAGTTCAAGGGCAAGCAGTCGCTGCACTTCGATGTGCTCCAGCAAATCAAGGGCCGGTTGCCTGGCTTCCCGCTGGTGATGCATGGCAGCTCCAGCGTGCCCAAGGCCGAGGTGGACCGCATCAACAAGGCGGGGGGCAAGATCGCCGGCTCGATGGGCGTGGACCCCAACGAGTACCTGCCGGCTGCCAAGCTCGGCGTGACCAAGATCAACATTGACACCGACGGCCGCCTGGTCTGGACACGCGTGCATCGCGAGTTCTTCCGCGACAAGCCGGAGGAGTTTGACTTTCGCCCGCCGGGCAAGGTGTTCATGGAGGAGTACAACAAGTTCATCGTCAGCCGCAACGAGTTGCTCGGTTCGGCGGGACAGCTTGCTGCGGTTCGGGCGGTCGTGAAGAAGTAGGCCGGCCTGGTCTGGCCCGCACATTTCGCAGAGCGCCAAAGCCGGGGCGCGGGCATCTTGCCCGCTTGCACGGTTCAAATGGGTTAAGCGGGCAGGATGTCCGCGCGCCAGCCGAATGTTTCGGTGAAGCGCCCCTGCCGAACCGGCCCCGGGTAGCTAGTCGCTCACGCGCAGAAACTCGATGCGGTAGTTGGCTTCCGGGTGGCGGCGGGACGGCCCGGCCACCAGCATGGCGACTGGGCCAGGTATGCGATGTTCGCGGAGCCACTGCCGGGCAAAGTCGCGCCAATTCTCCGGATCCTCAGCGAGTTGGATGGCCTGCACACCGTAGGCGAAGGCCAACCCCTGGCAGACAGCGGCGCTTTGACTCAGTGCCACAATCCACACTGCCGGGTTGAACCGCGAGATCATGCGAGCCGTGGTGCCCGTCCGGGTGGGCACAAACACCGCGGCACAGGGCACTGTTTCCAGCGCGTTCTCCACCACCGATGCGATCGCCTCGGCCGCCGTTGCGGGCCGGCGCTGGCTCGACACCGCCTTCAGATCGTTGAGCCGTGTCGGGGGGCGGTGGGCCTCCGTGAAAGCCGCGATCTTCGCCAGCATGGCCACGGATTCCTCCGGATACCTGCCCATGGCGGATTCGCCCGAGAGCATAATGCAGTCGGTGCCGTCGAGGATGGCGTTGGCCACATCGGTGGACTCGGCGCGTGTCGGCAGGCGGTTCGATACCATGGATTCGAGCATTTGGGTGGCCGTGATGACCGGTTTGCCAACCAGGCTCGCTTGTGCGATGAGTTGCTTCTGCAAGATGGCCATTTCCTCGATCGGCACTTCCACCCCGAGGTCGCCACGCGCTACCATGATTCCATCCGCCGCCTTCAATATGTCGTCAAAGTGCCGCAAAGCGTCCGCACGCTCGATCTTGGCAACGATAAACGGCTGCTTGCCCAGGTCGCTGGCGGCGGCGCGCAGGGCCTCAATGTCAGCGGCGGTTTCGACGAACGACTGGCTGACGGCGTCCACGCCCGCCCCGAGGGCAAACTCGAGGCAGGCCCGGTCGTGGCTGGTAAACGGGCTGATACCCAGATCAATGCCCGGGAGATTGAGGCCCTTCCTGGAACGCAGTTCGCCGCCGACGGCAACCTTGCAGCGGACATTGCTTCCCTCCACACGTTCCACGACCAGTTGCACCAGCCCGTCGTTGAGGAAAAGCCGATCACCCGGCTTCACGACCTTGGGCAGCCGCTCGAAGCTCATCGAGACCCGCTGCGGATTGCCGACGACATCCTCGCTGGTTAGGGTGAAGCTTTCGCCCGGGCGCAGGTGGATCGGTTCGGGCTCGATCTTGCCGAGGCGCATCTTGGGTCCCGGCAGGTCGGCCATGATGGCGATGCGCCGGCCAGTGGCCCTCTCCGCGGCGCGGATGCGCGCGATCCACTCGGCGTGGCCGCTGAAGTCGCCATGCGAGAAATTGAGGCGGGCCACGCTCAGTCCGGCGCGGATGAGCCGCTCCAGCATCTCGGGTGATTCCGAGGCCGGTCCGATGGTGGCAACAATCTTGGTCTTGTGGCCGGACAGCATCCGGGCTAGTTACCGCGGCGCAGCCTGGCAAAGCGGGCGGAGGCGTCCTCCCAAGCCGCGGCTTTGCCGGGCTTGAAGACGGCAACGTCGCTGGACCGGCGGATGACCTGGCGCATTTCGGCGAGGGACGAGAGTTCGCCACTGGCGCGCACCTGGACAAGGAGGTTGCCCATCGCGGTCGCTTCGACCGGGCCGGTCACTACCGGGCGCTGGCAGGCGTCGGCGGTGAACTGGTTGAGGATGCGGCTCTGGGAGCCGCCGCCGACAATGTGGATCACCTCGATGGGGGTGCCGGTGAGTTCTTCGAGCCAGCGGAGCACTTCGCGGTACTTCAGCGCGAGGCTCTCGTAGGCGCAGCGGACCAGCTCGCCTTCAGTCTTGGGCACGGGCTGTTTGGTTTCACGGCAGAACTCCTGGATGGCCTTCGGCATATCGGGCGGATTGAGAAAGCGCGAGTCGTCGGGATTGACGATGGAACGGAGCGCCGGGGCTTTGGCGGCCATTTGAGCGAGCTGCCCGTATTCGAATTTCCGGCCACGCGCATCGAAGGCGCGTTTGCACTGCTGCACGAGCCACAGGCCCATGATGTTCTTGAGCAGGCGATAGGTGCCGTCCAGGCCGCCTTCGTTGGTGAGATTGAGTTCCTGCGTGCGCGCGCACAAGGAGGCTTTCTTAACCTCGACCCCCATGAGCGACCAGGTGCCGGAGCTCAGGTAAGCCCAGTTGGCTTTGCCTGTGCTGGCGGTGGGCACACCGGCGACGGCGGAGGCAGTGTCATGCGTGGGCGGCGCCACGACATTGACCTTGTGGAGGCCGGTCCGTTCCGCGACACCGGGCCGCAGCGCGCCCAGCTTGGTGCCGGGCGGCACGACCTTCGGGAAGATGTGCGTGGGCAGGCCAAACTGCTTCAGCAGGCCGGTGGCCCAGTTGCGGGTGAGCGGGTGCATGCACTGGGTGGTAGTGCCGTTGGTGAACTCGACGACGCGCGAACCGCACAGCGCCCAATGGATAAAGTCCGGCATGAGCAGCAGCGCATCCGCCGCTTCGAGCAGGCCGGGACATGCCTGTTTGTGCGCGAGCAACTGGAACAAGGTGTTGAACTGCATGAACTGCAGGCCGGTCTGGGCAAAGATCTTCGTCCGGGGCACCTTCCGGAAGGCCTTCTGCATCATCCCGTTGGTGCGGGGGTCGCGGTAGGCGAAAGGCTGCCCCAACATCTCGTCAGAGCGGTTCAGCAACACGTAGTCCACCCCCCAAGTGTCGGCGCCGACGGAAACGATTCCCTTGCCGTACTTCTTCGCGGCAAGCGCCAGGCCGTTCTGGATCTCGGCCCAGAGCCGCACGACATCCCAGCGCAGCGAGTTGCCCAGGTACACCGGGCCGTTGGGGAAGCGGTGGATTTCTTCAAGGCGGATGGTCTTGCCATTCCAGAGGCCGGCAACAACGCGGCCGCTTTCGGCGCCGAGGTCAATGGCGAGGTAAATGCGAGGCATGGTAGGTAGGTGATGGCTGGTGGAGCTTAAGTCAGTCGTGGGTGTTGCGTGGCGCGTGATGATTAGGCGGTTGGGGCGGCCGTCAGTTGGGCGTTGGCGGGCTTTTCCTGGCTCAACTTGCCGCTGTAGGCCGCGAGTACGGTCGAGGAGAGGAGCAGCACCAGCCCAAGGGCAAGCAAACCGCGCGTGCGGCCGCTGGTGCCTTTCCATTCCCCGAGGAAGATCCCGAGCAGCGTGCTGAAGAGAATGGCGCTGGCCATCAGCACCGCCCAGCCGATGTAGGCCATCTTGCCCATCGCCGGTTCGCCGGTTTTGAAGCAGATGAACTGCGAGCACCAGATAGCGCCCGCCAGGCCGGCAAACAGGAAGTTGCCCAGCAGCGGCGCGTCCGGGCGCGCGTAGTCGTGGGTGGTCTTGTTCTTGGCGTTCAAGTAAAGGCACCAGATGCCGTTGACGAGAAAGCCGCCGAACAGGACGACGACGAGCACGGGCATGCCGCGCCAAGCGGTGGGCGTGGCGGGCATGAGGCCCTCGGCAAGCTCTTCGAGCCTGGCCCCGCCTTGCAGGCCGAAGCTCATGGCCGAGCTCATCAGGCCGGAGAAGATGGCTACCGTGATGCCCTTCTTGAAGTTGTACTCGGCAACCGCTTTCTTCTTCTCCGCCTCGGGCAGTTCTTTTTCCTTGGACATGCCCGCCATGCCGACCAGCACGATGCCGGCCAGGGAGACGAGCACGCCGACCATGGACGCATTGGCCGAAGGCGTGCCGACCAGGCTCTCGATCCTGCCCGCCAGAATGGGCGGGATCAGGGTGCCGGCGGCCGAACACAACCCGCAGCCGATCGCCAACCCGAGCCCGACGCCGAGATACCGGATCATGAGGCCCCAGGTTAGCCCGCCCACGCCCCACGCAGCGCCGCAAGCGCAGCAGTAGAGGAGGGTTTTGCCCGGAGCTTCCCGCAGCACCGAGAGAACATTGGGCGAGGTGATCATCGCCAGCGCCCACGGCACCACCACCAGCCCAACCACCGCGTAGATGAACCAGTAGCTCTCCCACGCCCAGTTCTTGACCTTCTTGAACGGCAAATAAAACACCGCCCCGGCCAGTCCGCCCAGCGTGAAGATCATTACCCCCAGCCCGGGGTTCGTCGCGGCTTGCGTTGCGTCAATCATAGAGCCATCCTCCCCGTTACTGGCGCTTGGACAGCACGTCCTTCTCGTAGCGCTTCACGTCCGCCAGCCAGTCATTGCCGACCGGCACGTCCATCTTCTGGCAGTAGTAGTCCCACACCGCGCCGGCGGGCAGGAACTTCAGGTCCTCCATGAGCGCCAGGCGCGAGGTGTAGTCGCCCTCGGCCTCGAACTTCTTGAGCTGGGCCAGCGGCGTAACCAGCGCCAGCAACAGCGCCTTGACCATGTTGCGCGAGCCGATCACCCAGGCCGCGATGCGGTTGATGCTCGCGTCGAAGTAATCCAGGCCAATATGCACGCGGTTGGTGTAACCGCCCCAGACGATTTCCTGCGCGATGGCCTGCAGCTCGTCCGTGAGGGTTACGACGTGGTCACTGTCCCAGCGCACCCCGCGGCTGACATGCAGGACAATCTCCGGCACGTAGTTGAGCACCGAGGAAATCTTGTCAGCGATGCCTTCCGTCGGGTGGTAATGGCCGGCATCCAGGGTGAGCAGGATTTGGCGGCTGACGGCGTAGCCGACGTAAAACTCGGACGAACCGGGCGTGTAGCTTTCGGCGCCGATGCCGAAGAGCTTCGGCTCGACGGAATCCAGGTTGAGCTTCTTGTCAATCTTCTTCTTGAAGACCGCGTCCAGGGACTCGACGAGGCGCTCGCGCGGGCCTTTTCGGTCGGCGGGCGTGTCCTTCATGCCGTCGGGAATCCAGAGGTTGGTGACGCAGGTCTTGCCCAGGGCCTTGCCGATTGCGGCGCCGATCTCGCGGCAGCGGATGCCGTGCTCGATCCAGAACCTGCGGATGCCGGCGTCGGCGCTGGTGAGCGTGAAGCCGCCCACGACCTTCGGATGGGCGAAGTAGGTCTGGTTGAAATCCATGCCGATCTTGATGGCCTTGGCCCAGGCGATCCAGTTCTTGAACTGGTCGGCGCTGAGGGCGTCGCGGTCCACCTTCTTACCGCTCATTTCGGCGTAGCAGGCGTGGAGGTTGAAGCGGTGGCTGCCGGGGATGACGGAGAGCGCCTTCTCGAAGTCGCCGCGCAGCTCGTTGGCGGTGCGGGCCTTGCCCGGGTAATTGCCGGTGACGGCCAGGCCGCCGCCCAGCTCCTGACCGGCGTTCTCGAAACCGCCGACGTCGTCGCCCTGCCAGCAGTGGATCGAGATGGGTATCTGCGCCAACTGTTTGATAGCTTTGTCGGTGTCCACGCCCGCCTGGGCATAACGTTCTTTGGCAAGTTGATAGGATCGTTCGATGTTCTTTGTGTTGCTCATAAAAAGTGCTTCCGTGCTTGACAGTAATTCGCGGATAATAGGCCGGTTAGCTGGCGCGTCAATAGTTTCTTGCAGCCGCGGCATCGGGCATCGGGCATCGGAATCAGCTAAATTTAAGCTTGCAGGGTAGGGGAAGACATCCTAGATTGGGCAAAACAAGACTAGATTATTTATGTTAGCAATGTTCAGAGCCGCACTCCGAGGTCGGAAGGAGAGGACAGCCTTCACGTTGATTGAGCTGCTGGTGGTGATAGCGATCATCGCCATTCTGGCGGCGTTATTGCTGCCCGCCCTGGCGAAGGCACAGCAGAAAGCGCTTCAGGCCCAATGCACCAGCAACCTGAAACAGATCGGGCTGGCTTGTTCCTTGTACACGCAGGATTACAACGATTTCCTGCCGGGGCCCTGCTGGTCTGGCATGTTGTGTGTTTACAAGGACAATGACGTTAGTAAGACGATCGCCGAGAATCCCAACAAGTATTTCGGCGCCCTGGCAGCCTACATCGCCACATATCTGGCCAGTCCGCCGCCGTCGGGCACCATTGCGTACACTTCGAAGGTCATGGTATGTCCCGCAGGCTGGAAGAAGATTCCCGGCAAACAGAACTTGATCATACCGAGCAGTGTTCCGGTTTTCTACTTCTCTCCCGACGTCATTTACACAGACCCTTACAACACCAACCACGTGGCTTTCTACTTCCCCTTTGGCCGCCCCAACACACCTTTTGCGGAGCCCAGGAAGGTCACCAGTATTCCCAACCCTGCCGGCCAGTGGGCTATCACGGATGCCGACAAGTTCAACGTTCCAAGCGGGGCAACCTACTACAAGTGGCTGCCGAATGAGCCAGTGCATGGCACCATCAGGCCGGCAT
>CAZHEW010000041.1:0-14569 GCA_964531815.1 uncultured Verrucomicrobiota bacterium | reverse complement strand
TCTACAACGGCATGGAGGTGGGCGATGCCACCGAGTCGAGCGACCCGGCAATGTTCGAGCAGGTGCCGGTGTTCTGGCAACCCGGCGGACGTCCGCCGCTGCGCCAGATTTACCGGGATATCATCAAGCTGCGTAAGCAATACCCCGCATTCGCCAACGAGAACGTCTTCTGGGTTCAGAACTCGAAGCCGGACGAGGTCATTAGCTTCCTGCGGCGGGATGCCAAGGACGAGTTCCTGGTCTTAATCAACTTCTCGAGCCGCGGCGTGGCCGGTTCGGTTGAATTGCCGACGGCAACGGGCTTTGAGGCGGTGAAAATCAGCGGCAGACCCGAACCGCTTGACACTGTGCTTCCGGACTTCAGCCTGAACGGCTACGGCTGGTTCATCCATCACCGCACCCTTCCCAAGCAAGACTGACCTCCGGTATTCGTCTCCGGTCCCGTGCCGGGCTGGCCTCCCGGGTGGGGTTCCGCGGCGTTGAGACTCCGGCTGCGAGAGGTGAGTCTCCAGCCGGCAGAAGCTCAGTTGCGCGAGGTGACGAGCACGATGCCCTGGCCGGGGCGGAGGGCGTAATGAAAGGGCTCGGGGATGTATGCCAGCGGGTATTCCGGGGACACGTCGCGCAGCGGAGCGCCGGCTTGGACGAAGTGCCGGAAGTGGTCGGTGTAGAACTCCTGATGCTGGTGCGGATCTTTGTTGAGGATCAGCAGCGCCTCATCCTTGTGCTGCACCGATGCCTTCCAAATCAGCAGGATGTTCGGGTTTTGGCAGGGGAAAACGCTCGTCAGGCTTTCCTCGTGGAAGACGGCATGGTTCTTCTTGAGGGCATTCACCTTTGCAATGTAGGCGGTCAGGTCCACGTCCGTCTTTTCCCAGTCCGCCGGGGTGGTGTGGATTACATGCAGCGGCTTCCGGAAGCCGAACTCAAACCCAATCGGCATCATCACCCCCGCCGAAAAGAGCGCCGCGAACAGATAGCGTTGCTTGAGGCCGTGCAGGTTGCCGTCCAATTCCGCGCAGAGGCGGGGCGTATCATGGCTTTCAGGGAAACTGATCGAGCGGGTGGTCTCGCGGATGAGGTTGTATTGCTCGAGCAGCCAACAGCTTTGGAAGTCCCACCACTTGGCGCTGTTGAACACATAGTCAAAACCCGCGCGCGCCGTCTCGAGCGTCTGATCGGCGGAGCATCCCAGGGTTTCAGCCGCAAAAGAAGTGTGGGGATGCCGCCCCTTCACATCCCGAATGAGCCGCTGCCAAAACCTGCGCGGCACCTGGTAAGCGGCGTCGCAGCGGAATCCCTCGCAGCCGAGCGCCAGCAAGTGTTCGACCACGCTCAGGCAGTAGCGGTAGAGCCCTTCAGGGTCGCGCGTGTGCCGGTGATCGAACTGCGCCAGGTCTTTCCACACAACCTTCTCGCCGTTGTGCTCGCAAAAGGAATTGGCGATCCGCCCATCGGAATCCTGCACGAACCAATCGGGGTGCTCGCGCGTCAGGCCGGAGTCAATGGCACAGTGATTGATGACGAGGTCAATCATCACCTTCAAGCCGCTGCCGCGGGCTTGCGCGATCATCTGCCGGACCTGCTCTTCCGGCGTGGCGCCGCTCTGCGGGTCCAGCACCGCCGGGTTGAATCGGAAATAGTCGGCGATCGAGTAGAGGCTGCGCGAGGCGCCCGGCTGCTGAATCGGGTTGATGAAAACCCAATCGAAGCCCATCGCCCCGGCGCGAGCGAGATGCTCGCCCCAGCGGCAACAGGGCCCGGCCAGGAGGGGAAAGAGGTTATAGAGCTTCACTGCGAGCGAATCACTTGGCGGTCAGCACCACGTAGTTGCGCTTGCCCTTGCGCAGGAGCAAGTGCTTGCCGAAGAGAAGGTCGGCGGCGGCAACCACGCGCTGGAAACCTGCTTCGCGCCGGTTGTTCACATAAACGCCGCCGCCTTCGATGTCTTTGCGCGCCTGACCTTTGGAGGGGCATAAGCCGCTCTGCACCAGCAACTCGACCAGCGGCTTGCCCGCCCCATCGAGCTCGCCTTTGCCGATCTCCTTCGTGGGCACCTCGCCTACGATCTCGTTGAAAGTGGCCTCTGAAATGCCGGCCAGGTCGCCGCCGAAGAGGATCTCGCTGGCCCGCACAGCCTCGGCGGTTGCGTCCGCGCCGTGGATCAGATCGGTCACCGCCCTGGCCAGCGCCTTGTGGGCGGCGCGGGCTCCGGGATTCTCGACGTGCTGCTGCTCCAGCGCCGCGATTTCATCCGGGCCCAGGAAGGTGAAGTACTTCAGGTAGCGCACGACATCGCGGTCGTCGGTGCGAATCCAGTACTGGTAAAACCGGTACACGCTGGTCCGGGCCGGGTCGAGCCAGACCGCGCCGGCGGCGGTCTTGCCGAACTTGGTGCCGTCGGCGTTGGTGATGAGCGGCAAGGTAAGGCCATAGACCGTGCGGCCAAGCTTCTTGCGCGTGAGGTCTATGCCCGCGGTGATATTGCCCCATTGGTCGCTGCCGCCAATCTGCAGCTCGCATTGGTAGTCGCGGCACAGGGCGTAGAAGTCGAACGCCTGCAGCAGCATGTAGCTGAACTCGGTGTAGCTGATGCCCGCCTCGCGGTCTTCCATGCGGGCGCGGACGCTCTCCTTGGCCACCATCTGGTTGACGGAAAAATGCTTGCCGATGTCACGCAGGAAGTCCAGGTAGCTCACAGGAGCAGTCCAGCTGGAGTTATCGAGCAAGCGGGCGGGATTGGCCGGCGAGTCGAAATCGAGCAGGCGGCGGAGCTGCTGCTTGACCTTGGCGATATTGCCGGCCAGGACTTCCTTGGTGAGCAACTGTCGCTCCTGAGTCTTGCCGCTGGGGTCGCCAATGGAGCCGGTCGCGCCGCCCGCAAGCGGCAGCGGATGGTGGCCGAGCAGTTGAAACCGGCGCAGCGCCAGCAGCGGCACGAGGTTGCCGACGTGCAAGCTGTCGGCGGTCGGGTCAAAGCCGCAATACACTGTGATCGGACCGGGGCTGACTCGTTTCGCCAGCTCCTGCGGGTCGGTGCAGTCGGCCAGCAAGCCGCGCCATTGGAGCTCGTCCAGAATGTTCATGGCGCAGAAGCTAACCGGTTGGGAGCCAGTTTCCAATTGCCAATTCAGGCCGGCCCGTCAGAAACAGGTTTCATTGCGGCGATGGCTGCAGGCCGCCAGACGAAAGGCGAATCGAGCCTGTCCTCATCGCCCACGAGGCGCCCGGCTAATTCACCATGTTTTGCGGTGTGCCTTGGAGGAAGGAGCGGACATTCCCGACCGCGATCTTCATCAGGCGCACGCGGGCTGCGCGCGTGGCCCAGGACAGGTGCGGCGTGATGAAGCAGTTCCTGGCGCCGAGCAGCACATTGTTGGCGTTTGGGGGTTCGACGGCGAGAACGTCCAGCGCGGCGCCCGCGATGCGGCCCGAGTTCAGGGCGTCGGCCAGGGCCGGCTCGTTCACCACCGGGCCGCGGCTGGTGTTGATCAGCAAAGCCGTCGGCTTCATCAACGCCAGGCGACTGGCATTGACCAGCCCGGCTGTCTCCGGCGTGAGCGGACAATGCAGGCTCACGATGTCACTCGCGCGGAAGAGGGAATCGAGTTCAACCACGCGAACGAACGGCGGCGGCGCCGCGCCGGCTCGGGGATCGCTCGCCAGCACCTTGAGGCCAAAGGCGCAGGCGATATGAGCCACGGCCCGGCCGATGCGGCCCAGGCCCACAACCCCAATCGTGAGCCCCTCCAGTTCGATCAGGGGAAAGTCCCAGTAGCAGAAGTCGGCGCTGCGCGTCCAGCGGCCCTCGCGAACCGTCTGCGCGTGATGGCCAACGTGATGGGCAAGCTCCAGGAGCAGGGCAAATGTCGTTTGCGCGACCGATTGGGTGCCGTAGGCGGGCACATGGGTGACGGGGATGCCGCGCGCGCGGGCGGCGGCAAGGTCCACGACATTCGTGCCGGTGGCCAGCACGCCGATGTATTTGAGCCTTGGCAGATTGGGCAGGTCGGCGCCGCTCAGCACGGTCTTGTTGGTGAGGAGGATGTCGGCGGGAATGGCGTGGCGAAGCAGCTCGGCCGGCGCGGTCCGCTCGTAAACCACGCAGTGTCCAAGCGACCGCAGCTCGCTCCAATCCAGATCGCCGGGATTCAAGGTGAATCCGTCCAGAACAACGATCTCCGCCATAATGTCACTTCGACTGCGGGGCGGCGGTGGATTCAAGGAAGCCTACGAGCTTGCTCTTGCGGATCGGGTGCCGGAGCTTGCGCAGGGCCTTGGCCTCGATCTGCCGGATGCGCTCACGCGTAACCTCGTACTGCCGGCCGACCTCCTCGAGCGTGCGCGGGAAACCGTCATTCAAACCGTAGCGGAGTTCCAGAATCCGGCGCTCGCGTTCAGTCAAGCCGCGGAGCACCTCGGTGAGCTTGCCCCGCAGCAGGTGAAAACTGGTGACCTCGCTCGGGTTCTCGGCGGTCTTGTCCTCGATCAGATCGCCAAAATCGGTCTCTTCCGCCTCGCCCACCGGCGCCTGCATGGAGACGGGCTGCTGCGCCAATTTCAGGACCACCCTCACGCGCTCGACCGGTATCTCCATGGCATCGGCCAACTCTTCGACCGTCGCGTCCCGCCCCAGCTCCTGCGTGAGCTGCTTTTGGGCGCGCCAAAGCTTGTTGATGACCTCGATCATGTGCACCGGGATGCGGATGGTGCGAGCCTGATCGGCAATGCAACGGGTGATCGCCTGGCGAATCCACCAGGTGGCATACGTCGAGAACTTGTACCCGCGCCGGTACTCGAACTTCTCGACCCCCTTCATCAGGCCGACGTTGCCTTCCTGAATCAAGTCAAGGAAGGACTGGCCGCGGTTGGTGTATTTCTTGGCGATGGAAATGACGAGGCGCAAATTGGCCTCCACCATTTCCCGCTTGGCTTCCTGGGCGCGACCCATGGCGTCATTGAGCTGGGCGCAGGCCTTGAGGAAATCGCCGTGCGGCATGCGCACAAACTGCTCCAGCGTGCGAATCTTGTCGCGCTCGGACTGGATGTTCGCATGCTGGGCCGCCGACTTCCGTTGCGCCTGGGCGTTCTCGATCGCCTGCAGGCCGGCCTTCATCTTGTTGCGGATGTTGTCGGCCACAAGCGCCATGTCATCAACCAACTTCTGCTTGTAGTGAAAACGCGGAAAGATGTCCATGAGCTTCCGGTTGAATCGCTTGAGGTGGTAATGCAGCCGCGCCCGATCCGACTTCCGGGTCGCATGCTGCCACGCCGCGAACTTCGTATCCGCCTGCCAGTCCAAAGCGTGGACTCGTTTGACCAGCCGCCGCAGGACCTTGAGATGATGGGGGCGGCTGCCAACCACCTTGTCAACGACCACCCGGTCAAACCGTTCTTTGGGCGGCACCGCGAGCAGCTTTTCCGCCAGCGCCAGGTATTCCTTGGCGGCGAGTCCGAAGCTCTGAACGATGTTTCTTGCCTCCGCTTCGGCCTCTTCGATACGCCGGCAAATTGCCACCTCCTGCTCGCGCGTCAGCAGCGGCACCTTGCCCATTTGGCGCAAATACATCCGCACCGGGTCATCCAGGAGGTTGTAGCGCTTCTCATCCTCCTCTTCGTCCGGGTCGGCCCGCCGCCCCCGGTCCACTTCGGTGGCATCAATGATCTCGACGTCCAATCCGCGCAGTTTGCTCAGGACCTGATCCAGGTCGGCAGGGGTGGCCACCTCATCGGGCAGCACGTCGTTGAGGTCGTCATAAGTCAGGTGGCCCTGCTCCTTGGCGAGGCGCAGAAGGTCTTTGACCTTCTGGGTCAGGTCCAAGCCCGCCCGACTGGTAATCGAACCGAGAGATTGCTCGACGCCCGCCGGCGAAGCGGGCTTGCGCCGCGCACGGCCCTGCGGGCGATGCGCTGGGGAGGTGGATGGGCCGCTGGCCTGCTTGTGTGCGCGGGCATACACCCTTCGCCCGGTCTTTCGGTTTGTCTTTCTGAGCTTCGACTTGCGCATAGTTGCTTACGATCTGCCGCAGTGATTAGGCCAAAACGCCACCGTGCCGCCTCAGACCAGCCGTTCCAGCCCTTCCAAGCCCAACCATCTGAAGAATACGGTCGTTTAACATACACCATTATCGCATTTCTTAAACCGATAAATGCTTTGCTGCGCGTCAGGGGACCTTCCGCCGGCGACCTGTCCAGTCGGGCAAGCCAAACCCAAGCGCCGGCGCAACAGCGAGGCGCTACCTTGTGCGACAGATGAACCGGACAACGCGGCTCAAAGGGCGGCGGTTTGGCCAGGCATGGCAATCGGGTAGCGGCCTTCGGCATCGGGCATAGCCGGCGGGTTCGTATCCCAGGTGTAGTTGTCCAGTCCGGGCGCTAATTCAGCCTTGGAGGCGAGCGCCTCGTCCCAAGTGACCAGCTTGCCGCATTCACAGGCCATGCGGCCCATGATGGCGGTAAAGCAGGATTTGGCGCACCGCTCGGTCTCGTTATAGGGCTTGTCACTGCGGATGGCATCGAACAGGAGATCGTGTTCGACTTGGTACTGATCGCTCGCCGGGCCCTTGTAGCTCCAGACGAGATTCTCCGCGGTTTGCCGGTAGCCGCGAAAGAGGCGCGGCTTGGGCTGCCCTTCGCCGAGAACACCGCTGCCCTTGGTGCCCTGGATGATGTTGCCGAAGAAGTCCCAGCAATTGGTCATGTGCCGGCCCTGGGCCATGAAGCGCGTGCCGTCGGCGAAGGTGTATTCCGCCGTGTAGTGGTCGAAGAGCTGGTCGGGATCCCTCCGGACCTGCCGCCCGCCCATCCCCTGGACGGAGACCGGCCAGGCGTTCTTGGCCCAGCAACACACGTCAATGTTGTGAATGAGCCAGTCCTCAAGGAAGCTGCCGTTGAGCCACGTAAAGCAACTGTAGTTGGCAATCTGGTAAGCCAGTTCGTTCATGCCGGGTTGCCTGGGATTGATGCCGACGGGGCCATGCATCCGGTAAGCCCAGCAAGTGACAAGATCGCCAATCAGGCCTTCATGGACCTTCTGAATGGCCTCCTCGAGGGGGCGGTAATGGCGGCTCATCAGGCCGCCGGCGATCTTGAGGCCCTTCTTCGAAGCTTCCTCGCCGGCTTTCAATACCCGGTGGGTGCCCGGCGCGTCCACGGCAAACGACTTCTCCATGAACACATGCACGCCCTTCTGCACGGCGTACTCCAGGTGAATAGGGCGGAAAGCCGGCGCTGTGGCCAGCAGCACCACGCCGCCTTTATCCAGTGAGTCAATCGCCTTCTTGAACCCGTCCAGACCAACGAACTGACGCTCCAGCGGCACGTCCAGTTGCTGCTCGTGAGACTGCTTGAGGCTCGCCAGGCTGGTTTGGACGCGGTGCTCGAAAACGTCCGCCACAGCCCATAGTTTGGTGGGGCCCCGGGTCGAGAGGGCCTGCGCGGCGGCGCCGGTGCCGCGTCCGCCGCACCCGACCAGCGCGAGCTTGATCGTGTTATTCTCTGCCGCGTAGCCCGGCCGGGCGATGGCGCTGGCCAGAGCCGCGCTTGCCAGGGCGGTGCCGGAGGTCTTGAGAAACTCGCGCCGCGTGGTGCGGCCGCGGTCGGTGGAAGTATTCGAGTTCATTGAGTGTTGAATGGTTGCTTTTGTGAAACGCGGACTATTCATCGCGGTCGGGCCAATCATTCCCGCCGGCCCGGTTGCTGGCAAGACTGTTTCCGCGCGCCGATTTGCGCGCGACTTGCGGGCTGGATGCTGGCTGCACGCTGGACGGTTGACTCTGGTGTAAATTGTCAGCAGGATTGCGCCCGTTTATGAGATTGGCAGACCGGCATGCATAACATCATTGCCAAAGCCCAATTGAGTCCGAATGTCACCCGGCTGGACGTCGCCGCCTCGCGCATCGCCCGCATCCGGCAACCGGGTCAGTTCGTGATTGTGCAGCGTGGCGAGGACGCGGAGCGCATTCCCCTCACGATCGCCGACGCCGACCCCGGCGCGGGCACCATCGCGCTGGTCATCCAGGCGGTAGGCAAGAGCACGCGCGACCTGGTCGCGCTGAAGCAAGGCGATGCTATTGCCAACATCGCCGGTCCGCTCGGTCATCCCACGGAACTGATTGCCGCAGGCCGCGCCCTCTGCATCGGGGGCGGGGTCGGCACCGCGGTGGTGCATCCGATTGCCCGGGGCCTGAAACGCCGCGGCGTCGCGGTGCTCAGCATCATTGGCGGGCGCTCAAAGGAATGGGTGATCTTCGAGTCGGAGCTGGGACGGCTGGGCGAGGTGGTCGTTTGCACCGACGACGGCAGCTACGGCCGGCGCGGCTTCGTCACCGACGCCGCCAAAGACGCGCTGGCCGCGGGCGGCATTGACATTGTCTATGCCGTCGGCCCCGTGCCGATGATGCGCGCGGTGGTGAACCTGACCAAGCCGCTGGGCGTCCGCACCATCGTCTCGCTCAACCCCGTCATGGTGGACGGCACGGGCATGTGCGGCGGATGTCGCGTCAGCGTCGGGGGGCAGACGCTCTTCGCCTGTGTGGACGGCCCCGAGTTTGACGGCCACCTGGTTGACTTTGATCTCCTCATGGATCGCCTGTCCACCTACCGGGACTTCGAACAGCAAGCCCTTGCCGCCTGCCAGGAAGGAACCTGCAAGATTGGGCTGCGGTGAGCCTTCGCCCGCGCGCCCCATCTAACTGATTCAACTGATTCAACGAAGCCCCGTGTCCCAGAAGCTCTCCACCAAGCAGCGCCTCCAAATTGACCGTCAGAAGATGGCGGAGCAGGAGCCCCTGATCCGCAACGCCAACTTCGGAGAAGTCAACCTGGGCCTGCCCGAGAAGATCGCCATCCTGGAGGCCGAACGCTGCCTTCAGTGCAAAGACCCCAAGTGCATCACCGGCTGTCCGGTCGGCGTCAACATCCCGCGCTTCATCAAGTTGCTCTCCGAAGGCAACCTGCCCGAAGCCGCCCACTGCCTGCTGGACGACAACACGCTTCCCTCGGTCACCGGCCGCGTCTGCCCGCAGGAAACGCAATGCGAGATCGAGTGCATCCGCGGCCACAAGGGCCTGCCGGTGGCCATCGGCCACCTCGAACGCTATGTCGGCGACTGGGCGCGCGGCACCACCCACCGCCAAACCCTCCAGGTGGGCCCGCACACCGGCAAAAGAGTCGCGGTCGTCGGCTCCGGCCCCTGCGGCCTTACCGCGGCCGGCGAACTCGCCAAACACGGCCACCATGTCACCGTCTTCGAGGCCCTGCATAAACCCGGCGGCGTGCTGGTCTATGGCATCCCCGAATTCCGGCTCCCCAAGCAGATCGTCCGCGAGGAAGTCGCCCGGCTCGAACGCGCCGGGGTAAGGATCATCTGCAACACGGTCATTGGCCGGACCTACACGCTGCCTGAGCTGCGCGCGCATTCCGACGCGGTGTTCATCGCCAACGGCGCCGGCCTGCCCGTGTTCATGAACGTGCCCGGCGAGAACCTTAAGGGCGTGTATTCGGCCAACGAGTACCTTACCCGGGCCAACCTCATGGCCGCCTACCAGTTCCCTCGCGCCGACACCCCCATCCTTAAGGGCCGGCGCGCCGCCACCGTCGGCGGCGGCAACGTGGCGATGGACGCCGCCCGCACCGCCAAACGCCTCGGCGCCGCCTCCTCGATGATCGTCTATCGCCGCACCCGCAAGGAAATGCCCGCCCGGGCCGAGGAAATTCACCACGCCGAAGAGGAGGACATCCAGTTCGAGTTTCTCACCGCCCCGGTTGAAATCCTCGGCAACGACCAGAAATGGGCCACCGGCCTCAAATGCGTCCGCATGCAACTGGGTGAGCCCGACGCCTCCGGCCGCGCCCGGCCCATCGTCATCCCCGGCTCGGAGTTTGTCGTGCCCTGCGACATTGTCATCGTGGCGATTGGCACCCGCGCCAACCCGCTCCTCATTGACACCTGCCCGGACCTCAAGCTGGACAAGTGGGGCGGCATCGTCGTGGACGACCATTGCATGACCAACCTCCCGGGCGTATTCGCCGGCGGCGACATCGTGCGCGGCGCCGCCACCGTCATCCTGGCTATGGGCGACGGTAAACGGGCCGCCAAGGCCATAGACGAATACCTGCGCCGCCCCGCGTGATCTGAGGCCTCAGAACTCACGAAGAAAGCTGCAATCACCGCAGGAGCCATGTGCTGCAAGGTCGGCCCTGGCGAGAGAGCCGGGATTTCTCAAATCTGCCAAACCGGATTGCCAGAGTCTTGCCGGTTTAGAGCGCGCGAAGCCTTGCGGTTGCTCGCAGCACCTCCACGACTTCCTCATCAGTTGTCTGTTCAAAAACCTCGTAATACTGGCCCACGGCGTCAAAGTCCGGGTCCACATGCAGCACGCGGACTTCGTCGGCCACCCTGGCGAGCCGTTCGACCGCACCGGTCGAGGCTACAGGCACGGCCACTGTGACGAAGCCGGCCCTTCGCGCTTTGGCCGACAAGACCGCGGCCTCCATCGTCGCGCCGGTCGCGAGGCCGTCATCCACGAGCAGGACGGCCTTATCCGCAAGCACCGGGGCGCCCTCGGGATGGAACCGCTCCTGGCAGGCGCGCAGGCGTTCCTTCTCCTCTGCAATGATGGCCTCCAACTCCGCGCGCACCTGCGGTTCCGCGCCGACCGCGCGCTCGTCGAGCAGGGTTACGCCGCCTTCGGCCAGCGCGCCGACGGCAAATTCACGGTGCCAGGGATGTCCGATTTTGCGGACAGCCATAACGCCCAGGGGCCGGCGCAGAGTTTGCGCCACCTTGGCCGCGACGATCACACCGCCGCGCGGCAATCCCAGCACAAGGTCAGCCTGAACCCCCTGTGCTTGCAGCAGGCGGGCCAGCTTGAGGCCCGCGTCTTCGCGTGAACCAAACATCATTGTGCACGGAGAGGGATGGGGTAACGAAGGTAGCTAAAGTAGGGCGGCTTGCGGCTGGCGCCTTGCTAGCCACCTCTTGCCGCGCCCCGGCCCTTGCTCACTCCGTCACCAGGGTGCCGATCCGCTCACCCAGGATGATCCGCTTGAGGTTGTGCGACTGGAAGAAGTTGAACACGATGATGGGCATCTTGTTGTCCATGCAAAGGGAGAACGCAGTGGAATCCATCACCTTGAGCCGCCGGCGCAGCGCATCGGCGTAGCGGATTTGCGAATACCGCTTCGCCTTCGGATTCTCCTCGGGGTCATCGTTGTAGATGCCGTCCACCTTGGTCGCCTTGAGAAAGACGTCCGCGCCAACCTCGTTGGCGCGCAGGGCGGCCGTGGTGTCGGTGGAGAAGTAAGGATTGCCGGTGCCGCCGCCGAAGATGACAACGCGGCCCTTCTCCAGGTGTCGCACGGCCCGGCGGCGGATGAACGGCTCGGCGACCTGCGAAATGCTGATGGCGCTTTGCACGCGCGTGGGCACGCCCAGCTTCTCGAGCGCGTCCTGCAGTGCCAGCGCGTTGATGATGGTCGCCAGCATCCCCATGTAATCGCCGGTCGTGCGATCAATGCCGCGTTTGCTGCCGCTGAGCCCGCGAAAGATGTTCCCCCCGCCGACCACGATCACGATCTGCACCCCCATCTTGCGGACTTCGCTGATTTGCTCCGCCATGCCCTTCACGGCTTGCGGATTGATGTTCAGGCCCGTCCGGCCGCCGAGGGCTTCCCCGCTGAGCTTCAACAGGACGCGTTTGTATTTAGGGCGTTTCGCTTGTTTCATAGCTTCGGTTAGTGTTGCAGCAGCCAATCCGCACTGGAGTTCTATCACTCCCCCCCACCGGGCGTCAAAGCAAAACCCGCCCCACCCCGGCGCGGCAGGCAGGGCCACTGACAAAGTCCCCATCGTGCCGTCGCGCGGGCGTCCTCGCCCGCTTAAAATATTTGCAGTCCTACGCGAAGGGACAGGTTTTCAAGATTCCCGGACCCAAAGCGAGCGAGGACGCCCGCGCGCCGCCGACTCTGTCACTGCCCGTGGCACGGCGCGAAATGTCCTTGCCGCAGGCGGAGAATGCCTATACTGG
Source organism: uncultured Verrucomicrobiota bacterium (assembly GCA_964531815.1). Classification (GTDB taxonomy): domain Bacteria; phylum Verrucomicrobiota; class Verrucomicrobiia; order Limisphaerales; family UBA8199; genus UBA8199. The sequence continues at coordinate 2,540 of CAZHEW010000041.1, read as the reverse complement.
GTCAGTATCTGTGACGGGTGATCGTCTGGACACTGCTCGCCCTGCCGGAAAAGAAAGAGAATATGAAATCACAACCTGCACTCGCACTGGCCATCGTCACGGCACTGGCGGCGATGGCTTTGGCAAACCCGCCTGCCAGCGCGGCCGCCGCGCGTACATCCAGGCCCAACATCGTCATCATCCTGGCCGACGATCTCGGCTATGGCGATACAGGCTGTTACGGCGCGACCAGGATCCCGACGCCGAATGTAGATCGCCTGGGACGCGAGGGCCTGCGTTTTCGCGACGCCCACTCGACTTCGGCCACCTGCACGCCGGCCCGCTACGCCCTGCTTACCGGCGAGTATCCCTGGCGCAGGAAGGGCACGGGCATTCTTCCCGGTGACGCCGGTCTTATCATCGAGCCGGGCCGGGCCACCCTGCCCTCGCTGCTCCAGCGCGCGGGCTACAAAACGGGCGTGGTCGGCAAGTGGCATCTCGGTTTGGGCCGTCCGGGCACGCTGGACTGGAACGGCGAGATCAAGCCCGGGCCGCGCGAAGTCGGCTTTGACTACTCGTTCATCATGCCCGCCACGGGCGACCGCGTGCCGTGCGTGTATGTCGAAAACCAGCGGGTGGCCGGGCTGGACCCCAAGGATCCCATCCAGGTCAGTTACAACCAGCCGATCGGGACCGAGCCGACGGGCAAGGAGCACCCCGAACTGCTCAAGATGCATCCCAGCCACGGCCACGACCAAACCATCATCAACGGCATCAGCCGCATTGGCTACATGACCGGCGGCAAGGCCGCCCGCTGGGTGGACGAGGACATGGCCGACACCTTTGCCCGCAAGGCGGTCGCATTCATCGGGCAAAACAAGGACCAGCCGTTCTTCCTGTATTTTGCGGCGCACGATCCGCATGTGCCCCGCGTGCCCCACCCGCGCTTTGTCGGCAAGAGCGGCTGCGGCGCGCGCGGCGACGTGATCGTGCAGTTCGACTGGTGCGTGGGCGAACTGCTCAACGCGCTCAACCGGCTGGACCTGACCCGGAACACACTGGTGATTCTCTCCAGCGATAACGGGCCGGTTGTGGATGACGGCTACCGCGACGGCGCAGTCGAGCACCTGAACGGCCACCGGCCCGCGGGCCCGTTGCGCGGCGGCAAGTACAGCAACTTCGAGGGGGGCACCCGCGTTCCGTTCATTGCGCGCTGGCCACAATGCATCCAGCCCGGCGTGTCGGAGGCGCTGGTCTGTCACATTGATCTCCTCTCCTCCTTTGCTGCCCTGACCGGGCAGAAGCTGCCCGACGGCGAGGGGCCCGACAGCCGCAACGTGCTGTCGGCGCTGCTCGGAGAATCCAGAACCGGCCGCGACCAACTGGTCGCACATGCCCGCGCGCTTGCTTTGCGAGACGGCACTTGGAAGTACATCGAGCCGGGCACAGGCCCCAAACGGAGCGCGCACACCCAAACCGAGCTGGGTAATGACCCGGCCGGGCAGCTCTACCAACTCGCGAACGACCTCGGCGAAACGAACAACCTTGTCAAGGCGCAGCCCGACCGCGCCCGGAAAATGATCGAACAACTCAATGCCGTGCGGCAGGCCGGTGGCGCGAGCCGGGGCGGACGGAAGTAACCGGCGCCGCCACGCCTCAGGTTTGCCTGGCTGGCGTGGTGGGGCAGTTTCCAGACCCCGCCCCGGAGCCGGTTGGATGCTGAAACTGGCCCGGACGCGGAAATCCTTGCAGCTTCGCTCCGGCGATGGCCAGGGCGATCTGCCGCCGGTCCGTCAGCGAGCCGCGCTGCCGCGTCGAGACACCCGCTGCTTCTTGGCCTTCTTACCCTCCGGCTGCGCTCGCCATGTGCCGAGCGGCAGCACCTTCGCGCGTGCCGCCCAGGCGTCCCAGCGGTCGGCAAGCTCCTTGACTTTGTCCGGGTGGCGGTCAGCCAGATTATTCATCTCCGTGCGGTCGGCGGTCATGTCGTAGAGTTCCCACGGCTGGTCGGCCTTGGCGACAAGCTTCCATTGGCCGTCGCGGATGGCGCGGTTGCTCTCATGTTCCCAGCAGATCGGTTGCGCGCGTTCGATGCCTTTGCCCGTGAAGGCCGGCCGCAGGCTGGCGCCTTCCATCAGCTGAATCTTCTCGCCGCCGTTCTCCGCCGGATAGACAGCGCCGGCCACATCTACACACGTGGCCATGACGTCCACGAGGTGCGCCGGTTGGCGGACAAGCTGATTGTGGAGTGCCGCAGAGACGCCTTTGGGCCAATGAACAATCAGCGGTGTGGCAATGCCCCCCTCATGGATCCAGTGCTTGTATTCCCGGAAGGGCGTGTTGGAGATGTTGGCCCAGCCACGGCCGTAGCCCACGTAAGTGTCCTCCGGCCCGGGCATGGCTTCCGGCCCTGTGCGCAGCGGGCGCCCATCTCGTGTTTGCATGGGCGGCCAGATGCATTTCTGGAGGTCGTCGGGGCCCATCGGCTTGCAGACCATGTTCCTGATCTGGTCGGCGTTGGAGGATCGGCCCATGGGTTCGGCGCAGCCGCCGTTGTCTTG
>CAZHEW010000040.1:4493-14827 GCA_964531815.1 uncultured Verrucomicrobiota bacterium | reverse complement strand
TTCTCGCTCCACTCGCCTTCGCTTTCGCCGCCGCCATCCCGGTGGTGATCCTGTTTTACCTGCTCAAGCGCAAACGGGAAGTGAGGCTGGTTTCGAGCACCGTGCTTTGGCAGAAGTTCCTGGCCGAAACCCAGGCCAGCGCGCCTTTTCAGAAGCTCCGCAAGAACTGGCTGCTGATCCTCCAGGTCATCCTGTTGATCCTGGCGGTGCTGGCCCTGGCACGCCCGTATTTTTCGACCACGGCCAAACCAGCCCACCGGCGCGTGGTCATCCTCGACGCCTCGGCCTCGATGCAGGCTGTAGATGAGGCTCCGTCGCGCTTCGAGCAGGCGCGCGCCGAGGCGCTGAAGTGGGTGGACGGCCTCAAAGACGCCGATGAGATGGTCATCGTCCTGGCGGGCGCGAGCACCGAGGTCAAACAGTCCGCCACGAGCGAGAAAGCCGCGCTGCGCCGCGCGCTGCAAGGGTGCGTCTGCTCGGACGGGCCGACGCGCCTGGTGCCCGCGCTCAAGATGGCTGAATCCCTCGTGCGCGATCTCGACCCGAGAACCGGCCCGGAGATCCACCTCTTCAGCGACGGCGCGATGCCCGAGTTGAGCCAGTTCGAGAACAAGGCGCTGCCCCTGATCTACCACCGGGTGGGCAAGAGCGCGAACAACCTCGGCATTACCGCGCTCGATGTGCGCGCCAACCCGGAAGACGCACGCCAGCGCGCGGTCTATGCCAGCGTGGCCAACTTCTCCCCGGACAGCCGCCAGACCGACCTCGAACTGCTGCTCGACGACCGCCTGGTGGAGACCCGCCCGCTCACCCTGGCCGCCGGGGAAACCTCGCCCCAGGTGTTTCTGGCGCAGCAATCCCGGGATGCTGTTTTCACCGTTCGCCTGACCGCCCGGGACGATCTGGCCGCGGACAACCAGGCTTCCATCGCCAGCCTGCTGCCCAAACCGTTGGCGGTGCTGCTGGTCTCGCGCGGCAACCGGTTGCTCGAGAAGGCCCTGCGCGCCGTGCCGAACGTGCAACTGGCCAGCGCCACTGACCTGACGGACCCGGCCCCGGGCTTCGACTTTGTGGTGCTCGACGACGTAACGCCAACGGTCTGGCCGAAGGGCAACGTGCTGGCCATTCATGTCGCGAACACCAACTGGCTTGAAGGGGTGAAGCGCGTCGAGGCGCCGCCCATCGTGGATTGGAAGTCCGCGCATCCGCTGCTGCGCTACGCCGGGTTTGACAACGTGCAAATCGTGCAGAGCCTGACGGCCCAGACGCCGACCTGGGCGGTGTCGCTGGTGGAGGCGCCGCAGGCGCCGCTGATCCTGGCGGGCGAACTGGGCCGCCAACGCATTATCTGGATCGGCTTCGACGTGCTGGAGAGCAACTGGCCGTTGCGGGTCTCCTTCCCGATCTTCATCGCCAATGCGGTCGAATGGCTCAACCCGGCCGCCGCCCGAAGCGGCCAACTGCTGGTCAAAGCCGGCGATCCGTTCCGCCTGGCGCTGGCCGAGGCGGCGTCCAAAGCGCAGATCACCCTGCCCGGCGGGGTGGTTAAGTCGGTGCCACTCAGCGCGAGCGCCAACGAGCTCGTGTTCGGCGATACCCGCCAGCAAGGCGTTTACCGGCTGCGGTTGGGGACAAATGAAACAGCCTTCTGCGTCAACCTGCTCGACGCCGCCGAGAGCAACATTAAACCGCGCGACGAGCTGCAACTGGGCAAGCACACCCGGGTAAGCGCCACCACCGTCAAGCGGGCAAACATGGAGCTGTGGCGCAGCATCGCCGCGCTGGGGCTGTTGGTGCTGCTGGGGGAGTGGTGGTACTACCATCGGAGAACCGTATGAAGATCTACCGGCTTATTATCATTGCAGTCTTGGTGGCCGCGGGGCTGGCCGTGCTCAAATCGGTTATTATGACCAATCGCAGTCACCGCGTGGTTGCCTACTGCGCCCAGGACCAGACCTACGCCGGTCCCATCTTCCGCGAGTTCCACCGGCAGACGGGCATCAAGGTTCAGGCCGTCTATGACAGCGAGGCGGTCAAGACCGTGGGCCTCGCCAACCGGCTGCTGGCCGAGCGTCGGCATCCGCAATGCGATGTGTTCTGGGGCAACGAAGAGCTGCGCACGCGCCAATTGGCCGCCGCGGGCGTCTTCCGCCAAACCAACGGCTGGGGGGCGTTCGGCTATCGCAGCCGGCGGATCGTAATCAACACCAACCGGCTGTCGCTTGCCGCCGCGCCGCGCTCGCTGCTCGAACTCACCAACGCAGCCTGGCGCGGGAAGGTGGCGCTGGCTTACCCGCAATTCGGCACCACCGCCACGTATTTCCATGCCCTCCGCCAATACTGGGGTGATGCCCCGTGGCAAGCCTGGTGCCGCGCGCTGGCGGCGAACCAACCCTTGCTCTTTGACGGCAACTCGGTGGTTGTCAGGATGGTTGGCCGGGGCGAGGCCCCGGTGGGGCTGACTGATTCGGACGATATCGCCGTTGGACAGGCCGAGGGGCTGCCCGTCGCGTCGTTGCCCATGACGGAGGAGGCCCTGCTGATCCCAAACACAGTCGGCGTGACACGCGGCGCGCCGCACCCGCAGGCTGCGCAGCGGCTCTTCGACTACCTCCAAAGCCGCGAAGTCGCGCAGCGGCTCGTGAACGCCAACGCCCTCGAAGGGCTTGCCGCCGCCGAGGTCGCCACCCCCACGCTCCGGGTCAATTGGGACGCCCTGCTGCGCGAGCTGGACCGCACCACCGCCGAGTTGAGCGGAATCTTCCTGCGGTGAACTGGCTGCTGCTCAAGAACAGTCTGCTGGTCGGCGCGCTGACGACGCTGCTGGCGGCGAGCTTCGGTTTCCTGGCCGCGCTGTGGCTGGCGGGGCTTGGGAGCCGCTGGCGAACCCGCCTGTTGGCAGTGGCGGTGATCGCGCTGGCCCTCCCGCCGTTCGTCGTGACCAACTGCTGGCTGCACTTCCTCGGATTTGCGGGCGTGTGGCGCGGCTGGCTGCCGCTGAACATTGTCTCGCTCGGTGGCACAATTTGGATCCTGAGCCTCCTGACCTGGCCGATCACCCTGCTATTCGTCCTGGGCGCCTGGCAGCGGCTGGAGCCCGCGCAATTGGAGAGCGACATGGCCGTCAGCGGCTGGTGGTTGATACGGGGCCTGCTGTGGCCGCTGGGTCGAACCGCCCTGGCCCAAGCCGCCGTGCTGACCTTCGTGCTGGCCTTGAACAACTTTGCCGTGCCCGCCATCCTCCAGGTGAAAGTCTTCCCGGCGGAAATCTGGGTGCGCTTCAACACCACCTTCGACACGGCGGGCGCGCTCTGGTTGAGCTGGCCGCTGGTGGCGGCGCCGCTGCTCCTGCTGCTCTGGTTTGCCCGGCGCGACTTCCCCTGGCCGCGAACGGAAGGGGCGCTCCCGGCCAGGCTTTTCCGCCAACAGCTTGGCCCCGGCTGGTTCTGGTTCTGCGGAGCCTGCACCATCGTTCTCTGCTTCCTGGCCGTCGGCCTTCCCGTTTACCAACTGGTTTCCGTCAGCCGGACCTGGGCCGAACTGCCGGGAGCGCTGGCTGCGGGACAGGCCGCGCTTTGGAACTCATTCTCCCTCGCCGCAATCTCGGCCGCCGTGGTCATCACGCTGGGCCTGGCCGCCGGGGTGCGAAGCGCTCCCCCGCGTGGCAACTCTTCGGGCAGCGCCAGTCATCCCTTTGGCTCATTCAACTCCTTTCTCCGCTGGCTCGCATGGCTGCCCTTCCTCCTGCCGGGGGTGTTGCTGGGCATTGCGCTCATCCTGCTCTTCAACCGTCCCTGGTGCAGGCTCCTCTATCAGAGCGCGGCCATTGTCATCCTGGCGTTCGCCTGCCGATACCTGGCGCTGGGTTGGAACGCTGCCGCCCACGCGCTCCGAACGGTGGACCGCGATTGGGTGGACGTGGCGCGGCTGGAAGGGGCCACGCGTTGGCAAATGCTGCGCTATGTCCAGTGGCCGCAAATCGCGCCGCAAGCCGCCGCCGCGGCGTATGTCGTCTTCCTGCTCTGCCTCTGGGACGTCGAATCCATGATCCTGGTCGTGCCCCCCGGGGGCGAGACGCTTGCGCTGCGGGTGTTCAACCTGCTGCACTACGGCCACAACGCGCAGGTCAACGCGCTTTGCCTGATGCTGCTGGTGTTGGCGGTTGCGCCGCTGGCGGTGTGGAAGGCGTGGTGCGTGGCGCGTGGGGCGGGATTCCGCACTCCGCACTCCGCACTCCGCACTGCCTCCGCCTTCACGCTCCTGCTCGCCAGCGCCGCGGCGTTCATCCTTGCCGGCTGTGCCCCGCGCGCACCGTCGGACCAGGTGCCGCTCTCCAGCCAATTCTTCTCACGCGCGCAGATCATTGGCTCGCGGGGCGTCGGCGTGGGCCAGTTCAACAAGCCGCGCTCGGTGGCCGTGGATGCGCAGGACAGCCTCTATGTTGTGGATATGACCGGCCGCGTCCAGAAGTTCTCCTCCAACGGCGTCTTCGAGCTTTCCTGGCAAATGCCGGAAACTGAATTGGGCAAGGCCAAGGGCATGGGGCGCGACCGTGACGGGAACGTCCTCGTGCTGGAGCCGCACTACCAGCGGGTGAACGTCTTCTCACCCCAGGGCAAGCTGGTCGCGCAGTGGGGCAAACACGGCACCAACGCCGGCGAGTTTACCTGGCCTCGCGCGGTGGCGGTCAACTCCCGGCGGGAGGTCCTGGTGAGCGAATACGGTCTGGCCGAACGCGTGCAGCGGTTTGACGCGCGCGGAGAGAAACTCCTGGCCGTGCTCGGCCAGTCCGGCAATGGGCCTGGCCAATTCAACCGTCCCGAAGGGTTGTGCGTGGACGCGCAGGACCGCCTGTATGTGGCCGATTCCTGCAACCACCGCATCCAGGTCTTCGCGAGCGACGGCCAGTTCCTCCGCGCCTATGGCCAGCCCGGCCAGGGGCAAGGCGACCTAAGCTACCCCTATGACATCTGCGTGGATGCCGCCGGGCGGCAATACGTCTGCGAATTCGGCAACAGCCGCATTCAGGTCTTTGCTGCGAATGGCGGGTGCCTGGAGATCATTGGCGGCCCGGGCGCCGCGCCAGGACAATTCAACAATCCCTGGGGCGTGGCGCTCGATTCCGCCGGCAACCTTTACGTGGCCGACTCGCAGAATCACCGGGTCCAGAAGCTCGTTCGGAAATGAACTTCCAGTTCACCCATCCCCATTACCTGTTCCTGCTGGCGCCCGCGCTAGCCTGGGTGATTTGGCTCGCGTGGAAGTCCGACGTGCAGACCAGCCCGTGGCGGCGCTGGACCGCGCTGGGGATTCGCCTCGGCGTGCTGGCCGCCCTGCTGTTTGCGCTCGCCGGCCTGCAATGGCTCCGGCCCGTGGAAGGCATGAATGTCTTCTTCACGCTGGATCGCTCGGACAGCATTCCCTCCCCGCAACAGGAAGAGGCCCGCGATTATGTCAACCGCGTCTCCAAAGCAAAGAAGAAGGGGGACAAAGCCGGCGTGGTTGTTTTCGGCGCCGATGCCGGCATTGAAACCATGCCCAACGCCGCCGTGGACCTGCAGAAGGTTCAGGCCGTCATCCCCACCGAGCGCACCGACCTGGCCGCCGCCATCCGGCTGGCCACCGCCGCATTTCCCGAGACGGGGCAAAAGCGCCTCGTGCTCATGTCCGACGGCAACGAGAACGTCGGCGACGCCCTGAGCGCCGTGCTGGCCGCCCGGCCGCTTGGGGTGACGGTGGATGTCGTGCCCATGGGCGTTGTCCGGGCCAGCGACGTGTCGGTGCAAAAACTGCAGGTGCCGTCCAGGCTCAAGGAAGGCCAGGTTTTCGAGACCAAGATATTCGTCCAGGCAGACCGAACCACACTCGCCACGGTGCGGCTCTTTCGCGACGACCAGTCTCTCGGCGAACAGCGGATCGAGCTTTCCGCCGGCAAGAACCTGTTGACCTTCCCGCAGACACTCCCCCGGCCCGGCTTCTACAAGTATGACGTGCATGTGGATGCGTCCGGCGACCCGCTGCCCCAGAACAACCGGGCCAGCACCTTCGCCACCGTGCGCGGCCAACCGCGCATGCTGATCGTCTCGGCCAGCCCCGACCAGGACCAGCAGCTTGCCGCCGCCCTGCAATCCCCCGGCCTGACTGTCCAGCTCATCAGCGTGAAGGACTTCCCCGGCACGCTCGCCGAGATGCAGAGCTACGACGCCATCTTCATCTGCAACCTCGCCGCCGGCGATTTGGGGCTCGACCGCCAGAAACTGCTCGAGAGCGCTGTGCGCGACTTCGGCGTCGGCCTGGTCTGTGTCGGCGGCGACCAGACCTACGCGGCGGGCGGCTACCGCGGCACGCCGCTCGAAACGACCCTGCCCGTCAACATGGAACTGGACAGCAAGAAGGTCATGCCCGCCGGCGCGGTCGTGCTGGTGATGCACGGCATGGAGTTCGCCAACGGCAATGAAATCGCCCGCGATTGCGCCCAGGGTGTCCTGGACGCCCTCGGGGCCACCGATGAGATGGGCGTCGTGCTGTGGGACGGCACCGAGCGCTGGTTGTTCCCGCTCCAGAAGGTGGGCGACCGAAGGAAGCTGGCGTCCCAGATTGCCGGCATGAACCAGGGCGACCTCGGCAGTTTTCAGAACGTGCTGCGGATGGCTCACCAGGCGCTCCAGCAGTCCACCGCCAGCCTCAAGCATATCATTATCTTCAGCGACGGCGACCCCGCCGCGCCGACGCCGGCCCTCATGCAGACCATCACCGGCGACCGCATCACGGTCAGCAGCGTCCTCATCTCCGGCCACTCCCCGCCTGACACCATGGAATGGATGGCCGCCCAGGGCAACGGCCAGTTCTATAACGTCACCTCGCCCGCCGATCTGCCCCAGATCTTCATCAAGGAGACCGCCGTGATCCTCAAGTCGGCAATTTACGAGGAGCCGTTCCGGCCGCAAGTCCGCGCCGCCAGCGAGCTGATCCGCGGCATCAGCGCGAGCGATTATCCGCAGTTGCTTGGCTATGTTGCCACCACGCCGAAGCCGCGCGCCGAAACCCCCTTGTGGACGGATAAAGGCGATCCCCTCCTGGCCCACTGGCAATACGGCCTGGGCCGCGCCGTCGCCTTCACTTCCGACGCCCAGGCCCGCTGGGGCAAGCTCTGGCTCAACTGGGACAAGTACCGCCAGTTCTGGTCCCAGATCGGCCAATGGAGCATGAGACGCCTGGAGAATGCCGACTTCACCACCGAACTAACTACTGAGAAAGGCGAGGGCCTGCTCAACGTCGAAGCGCTCGATGCGCAGGGCAACTTCCGCAACTTCCTCAACCTGCAAGCCGTCGTCACCAGCCCCCGAGGGGAAAGCCGTACGGTGCGCCTCGAACAGAGCGGCCCGGGCCACTACGAAGCGCGCTTCCCCACGACGGAGGTCGGCGCCTACCTGCTCAACCTCATGGACATCACAGACGGCCGGGTGCGCGGTTCGCAGGTCATTGGTGGCAGCGTCAATTACTCGCCCGAATTCAACACCGCGCAGCCCAATCTCAATCTGCTCGGGCGCATCGCCGAATCCGGCGGCGGCAAACTGCTCGATCTGGAGGATTACCGGACCAACCCATTCCTGCACGATCGCCGGAAGACCTTCCAGCCCCGCGACCTCTGGGAATCCCTGCTCAAGTTTGCCATCATCCTCTTCACGCTGGATGTGGGCGTGCGGCGCATCCAGATTGGCCGCGACGAATGGCTGCTGGCCACGCAGACGCTGCGCCGCTGGCTGTTCTTTTGGCGAGGAGCACCCCGTCCGCCCGAGGCCGAGGAGTCCCTGGCGGCGCTGCTGGCCCGCCGTCACCAGGTGCGCTCGCAACACACCGGCCCGGTATCTGAACCCAGCCCCGACTTGTTCCGGCCCCAACAGGCGCCCACGGTGCCCTTGCCCGGCCAGGAAGCCACCCCCGCCCCGTCGCCGCCGCCAACCCCGCCAACCGAGCCGCCAACCAGCACCACCAGCCGCCTGCTGGAAGCCAAACGCCGCGCCCAAAGACGCAAGTAGCCCCTGCCCCGTGTGTCCCGTTCTTTGCGCCCGCACATGGCCTGCAGCGAGGAGCTCCCAGCGCCAAGATACCATCATGCCCCCATCGCTCCTCCGTTCTACCTCCGTTCTACCTCCGTTCTACCTCCGTAGTACCTGGGTCTATTTGCCGGAGGTAGAACGGAGGTAGAACGGAGGTAGAACGGAGGAGCGAGCCAGGTAGGGGCTTGGTATGGGGCAGGCAGGCTGCATGGGATTACGCGGATGAATGGTCCCGAGCCTCCAAGGCATGCCGATGTCGTCTCCCGGCCTGTTTTGCCTGGCGCCGCGCCCTCTCCGCCCCGCAAAACCCGGCGCCGGGCTCACAAGCATTGGTCAACTCCTCATCCCGCCCGACTCCCTGGCGGAGAACAGGGCGCTAATGGGCCTGGCCGGCCGGTTTGTAACAAGGCAGCCGGATGTTGAATCTACCGGAGGCAAGAGCCGACCGTGACCAGCAACTCCTCCATGCTGCCCTTGAGCAGGCAGGAATCAGCGTCCTGGCGCGGCTGATCCGGACTCTCGTCAGCACTTGCCTGGGTGTTGGTGTAGAGGATGGCGGGAACCCCGGGGTGGTTGTGACGCAAGAACCTGGTCAGCATCCGGCCACTCTCGCCGGCCAGGTCCTCGTCCACGATCATCAGGCCCAGGCAAGGGGTCGCCGCTCGAGCCATGGCTTCCGAACCATCGGAAGCGGTCAGGACATCAAACCCCGCGGTGCCTAAAGCGGCGCTGACCTGGTCGCGCCAGGGTTTCTCATCGTCCACGAGCAGGATCTTACGCTTACCGATCGCGGTCATAACATCCACATTTGCTTAAGAGCCTAGCTCGCATCCACGGGTTCGCAAATCCGGAGATTACGGATAGGCCGCGAGATTCTCCTGACAGGCAATTGCCAGGACAATCCCTCGCTGGCCAGCCTCTGCTCGGCCAACGCGCCGCAACGCAAAAAGAGCTGCCGCTTGAAACCCTGGCTGTTCCCTGGCAGACTCGGCTCGTGATCGCAGAGAACAAAACCACCTCTCCCTCACCTGCCGCAACGCCGGGCACCAGTAAGCGTGTGAAGGCACAGCTTGTTCACGCCGAAGTGGCGCGTCGCTTCGTCCGCGCTGCAATTGCCGCGCTCATGGTCGCGGCAGGCCACTTGATGTCCGCGTCGCCGTGTAAGGCAGCCTCCGTTGAGGTCAGCGTGAAGGTTGTGCCCGCGCCGCCGGCGGTTTCGACCAATCCTTTCTACGCCGGGAACCGCGAGCCGCTGTTGCCCAGCCCGCTGATCAAGCTGCCGATCGGCAGCATCAAGCCGAAGGGCTGGCTGCGGCATCAGCTTGAACTCGAAGCGCAAGGCATGACGGGCCGGCTGCCGGAAATCTCGAAGTGGTGCAAGTTCGAGGGCAACGCGTGGGCCGACCCGCAGGGCCAGGGCCACAGCGGCTGGGAGGAGCTGCCGTATTGGCTCAAAGGCTACGGTGACCTGGGCTATGTGCTGGGTGACCGGGCGATTGCCCAAAGCGCCCGAAAGTGGATCGAGGCCGTGCTGGCCAGCCAGCAGGCCGACGGCTGGTTCGGACCCATCGCCAACCAGACCGGCTTAAAGGGCAAGCCGGACCTGTGGCCGCACATGGTGATGTGCAATGTGTTGCAGTCGTTCTACGAGCACAGCGGCGATGCGCGGGTGCTGCCTTTCCTGACGAAGTATTTCCAGTGGCTGAACACCCAGCCGAGCGAGAACTTTGGCGCGGGTTACTGGCCGCGGATCCGGTTCGGCGACAACATCGAAACCCTGCAGTGGCTCTACAACCGCACCGGCGAACCCTGGCTGCTGGAGCTGGCCCGGCGGATTCACGAGAACATGGAGGACTGGACCGGTGGTGTGCGCGACTGGCACAACGTGAACCTGGCGCAGGGTTTCCGCGAGCCGGGCGTGTATTATCAGCAGGCCAAGGAGCCCAGGTTCCTGGCCGCCGCCGAGCGAAATTACCAGACAATCATGGGGCTGTATGGCCAATTCCCGGGCGGAGGCTTTGCCGGCGATGAGAATTGCCGGCCCGGATACACCGACCCGCGGCAGGGGTTTGAGACCTGCGGCATCGTCGAGTTCATGCACAGCTTCGAGATGCTGACCAAGATCTCGGGCGACCCGCTGTGGGCCGATCGCTGCGAGGAGATCGCCTTCAACTCGCTGCCCGCTTCCCTGACGCCGGATTGGAGGGGCCTGCATTACCTCACCTGCCCGAACCAGATCCAGCTCGACAAGGAGAACAAGGCGCCGGCCATCCA
>CAZHEW010000040.1:1242-4393 GCA_964531815.1 uncultured Verrucomicrobiota bacterium | reverse complement strand
GACGGCGACACGGTGAGCCTGCGTCTGCCGATGCAGGTTGCGGTGCGGCGCTGGGAGAAGAACAACAACGCCGCTTCCGTGGATTACGGGCCGCTGACCTTCTCGCTCAAGATCGGCGAGCGGTGGTCGCGCTGCGGCGGGACGGAGGCCTGGCCGGAACTGGAAGTGTTCCCCACCACGCCGTGGAACTACGGCCTGGTGCTCGACCGGAAGAACCCGGCGAAGTCCTTCAAGGTGGTGCGGCGAAGCGGGAACTCAGGGTTGCCTGCGCAGCCCTTTGAACCGGCGGCGGCGCCAATCGAGCTGCGGGTGGACGCAAGACGAATCCCGGCCTGGGAACAGGATGCGCTCGGCCTGGTGGGCAAGCTCCAGCCCAGCCCCGTCCAATCCGGCGAACCGCTCGAAAAGGTCACTCTTATCCCCATGGGCGCGGCGCGCTTGCGCATCACCTCCTTCCCGGTCATCGCGCACGGGAAGGATGAAGGGCGGGCATGGAAGATTACGGAATAGCCACAGACGCCTGACCATAGTATCTCTTTATGACCTTTATGAAACAGACACACTTGTACCTGCGAAGCTCGTATGTTGCCGGGATCAGCCTTGCGCTCCTGCTCCTTGTCCCCTCGCCGTCGCGCGCCTCATGGCAGCCGGCAAATGGGCCTCTGAAAACGCGCTGGGCCGGGGAAGTCTCACCCGAGAATGCCCTCCCCGAATACCCGCGGCCGCAAATGGTCCGCAAGGACTGGCTGAACCTCAACGGCCTCTGGGACCTGGCAATCACCAGCAAGGAGGCTGCGCGGGCCACATTCCAGGATCGCATCCTGGTGCCGTTCCCGGTCGAGTCCGCGCTGTCCGGCGTCATGCGCCCGGTCAGCGAGAACGAGCGAATCTGGTATCGGCGCACTTTCGAACTGCCCGCCAAGTGGCAAGGCCAGCGGATCCTGCTCCATTTCGGCGCGGTGGACTACGAGACAATAGTGCTCGTCAACGGCCGCGAAGTGGGCCGGCACCGCGGCGGCTACGACGCGTTCAGCTTCGACATCACCGACGCGGTCAACCCGGCCGCCGAGAACGAATTGATCGTGACCGCCTGGGACCCGACGGACGCGGGCACCCAGCCCCGTGGCAAACAGATTCGCAAGCCGCACGGCATCTGGTACACGCCAACCAGCGGCATCTGGCAGACGGTATGGCTCGAGCCGGTCAATGCCGCCCACATTACCGGCCTGAAGATCACCCCGGATGTGGACGCCGGCGCGGTCACCGTTCAGGCAATCACACCCCCGTTGCTCGGCGTGTGCACGGTGGAAATGACGATTCGCGACCGCGACAAAGTGGTTTATACGGCCAGCCTCACCGGCGGCGGGCAGATTAAGATGCCCGTCAAGAAAGCCCGGCTCTGGTCGCCAGAGGATCCGCACCTCTACAGCCTCACCGTCCGCCTCAAGATCGGGAGGCGCACCGTTGACCAGGTCGAAAGCTACTGCGGCATGCGCAAGATTTCACTGGGCAAAGACGCCAGGGGCTTCACCCGCCTCCTGTTGAACAACAAGCCCTACTTCCAATTCGGCCCGCTGGACCAGGGGTTCTGGCCCGACGGCCTCTACACCGCGCCCACCGACGCCGCGCTGCGCTATGACATCGAGATGACCAGGAAGCTCGGATTCAACATGGCGCGCAAGCACGTCAAGATCGAGCCCGAGCGCTGGTATTACTGGTGCGACAAGCTCGGCTTGCTGGTGTGGCAGGACATGCCCAGCGGCGACAAGTATATCGGGCATAATGATCCGGACATCACCCGCACGCCGGAATCCGGCGCCGCCTTCGAGCAGGAGCTCACCGCCATGATCCAGGGACTCAAGAACCACCCCTGCATCGTCATGTGGGTGCCCTATAACGAAGGCTGGGGCCAGTGGGATACCGCCCGCATCGTCGAGATGGTCAGGAAGCTGGACCCGACCCGGCTGGTGAATAACACGAGCGGCTGGAGCGACCGCGGTGTGGGGGATGTCAACGACATGCACAAGTACCCCGGCCCGGGATCGCCCGAACCGGAAGCCAACCGGGCGGCGGTGCTCGGGGAATTCGGCGGCCTCGGCCTGCCCATCGCCGGCCACACCTGGCAGAGCCAGAAGAACTGGGGCTACCGCAGCTTCACCGACCCGGAGACGCTGACAACCGCCTACATTGACCTGATCGAGAAGCTATTCCCGCTCATTGACGAGAAAGGGCTCTCCGCCGCGGTCTATACCCAAACCACCGACGTGGAAATCGAGGTCAACGGCCTCATGACCTACGACCGCGCGCTGGTAAAGATGGACCGGAAGAAGGTGGCGGCGGCCAATCACGGCAAGTTCCCGCCGCGGCCCCGCGTAACGGAACTCGTGCCGACGGCTCTGACCGAACGCGTAACCTGGCGCTTCACGCTGGACAAACCCGCGGAGAATTGGTTCAAGCCGGGCTTCGATGCCGGCTCGTGGAAGGAAGGCCGGGCGGGGTTCGGCACCAAAGGGACGCCGGGCGCTGTCGTGCGCACGGAGTGGAACACCAGTGATATCTGGCTGCGCCGCGAGTTTGACCTCCAAACCGGCAGATCGGATGACCTGCGTCTGCTCATCCACCACGACGAGGACGCCGAAGTTTACCTCAACGGGGTGTTGGCGGCGAGCGTGCCGGGATTCGCCTCGGACTATGAGCAGGTCCGGATCAATCCCGACGCCCGGGCGGCCCTCAAGTCCACCGGCAATGTCATGGCGGTGCATTGCCACCAAACCGCGGGGGGCCAGTACATTGACGCGGGCATCGTGAAGGTCGAAACCCCGAAGGAATAGCTGCGCTTGAAAGGCCTCTTCTCCCTGTTCTGCGCGGCGAGCCTGGCGGCCGCCGCGCCGGCTCCGGATAGCTGTTCGGTTCTCGACTTCGGGGCCAAGGGCGACGGCACCACTGACGACACAGCGGCCTTCCAGAAAGCACTCGACAGCCTGGGCCGGGCCGGCGGTGGGGTGGTCTATGCCCCGCGCGGCAATTATTTCTTCGCCGGCCACCTCAAAGTGCCCAACGCCGTGACTCTCAAAGGAGTCTGGGAATCCGTCCCCTCCCACATCGGCATTCGCAACCCGGGCGCGTCCAAGCCCACCGACGACGGCACGAC
>CAZHEW010000040.1:0-1142 GCA_964531815.1 uncultured Verrucomicrobiota bacterium | reverse complement strand
AACACCTTCTGCTTCGGCTACCATATCGGCTACAAGTTCATCCAAACCGCCGCGGGCCTGTGCAACGGCAACTTCCTCGGCCTTGGCGCGGATGATTGTTACACCGCCCTGGTCGTGGAGCATTGCGCTCCCATGGGCCTCCTGATCTCCAACGGCGAGTTTGTCTCCTTCCACGGCCCCGACCCCACCATGGTGCGCGTCGGAACCAATAACGTCGGCAGCGTGCGCTTCGTGAACTGCGCCTTCTGGGGCCCCTGCAACCAGATCGCCAGCATCGCCGGCAAAGGCACCGTGGGCTTCAGCGATTGCACCTTCGTCCAGTGGGACCGGAACAACGAGCGCCGCCACGCGCTGCAGGTCGCCGGCGGCACCGTGCTCGTCCGCGGCTGCGAGTTTCAAGCTGACAAGCCCCAAGTCGAGTTAGGCGAGAAGGTCCGGCGCGCGGTGATCTCGGATAACATCATCACTGGCAAGCCCCGCATAGCGAACCGGAGCAAGGCATCGGTGATTGTCAACAACAACGTTAGTGATTGACGGTCTATCTCGTACCTGAGAAAGAGATGGAGAATCCTGAATGGCCTTCTACTCTCTCTAATGGTTCAACCGCCTGAGGCATGGAGACTGTTTATATCGAGACGACCGTCATAAGCTACCTGGTGGCTAACCAGAGCCGGGACCTTGTGACTGCTGGTCAGCAGCAAGCTACCCGCGACTGGTGGGCGCGGCGACGCACCAGCTTCTATTGCGTGGTTTCCGAAGAGACACTGGCGGAAGCGGCACGTGGCGATGCCGCGCAAGCCGCGCTGCGGTTGGCCGCCCTGGGCGGGCTGCCCGTTGTGCCTGTCACAGGAGAGGTCGAGCGTCTGGCAATTGAATTCCTCCACACCGGCGCCCTGCCGCCCTCAGCGCGTTCAGATGCCATCCACTTGGCGGTGGCTTCCTTTGTTGAGGCGGACTACCTATTGACGTGGAATTGCCGCCATCTGGCCAACGCACAAATCATCCGGCGGCTCGAACGTGAAGCAGTGCGCACGGGATGGAACCTGCCGACGGTTTGCACGCCGCCGGAGCTTATGGCAGATTTGCCTTATGGAACCCAATCCGATTCTTGAGGAGATCTGGCGCGTCAAGGATGAACTGGC
>CAZHEW010000039.1:0-14884 GCA_964531815.1 uncultured Verrucomicrobiota bacterium | reverse complement strand
TTTCATAATACTTCTCCTTTCTCTCTCGAGCTTCTTGCGTGCGGCAAAAAGCGATGGGAACTCAATCAATCAATAAAGCTTACTTCCGCGCAGCAGGATATAGAGCACAACGCCACTTGGCAAGTAAATACTGAACTGGTCGAGTGGAGCTTGTGAGAGTCCCCAGCCGCCTGTAACCTGCCGTCACTCCTTCCTGGGGGCCGTCCTCATGCAGCCAGCGCGCCGAATCCAACCAGGCCGGCTCTGGAGGAATTGTTGGCCAGGCAGGATGGCCCTTGCCGGTGCGGGAACAGCCTGCCGCTTGAGCGGGCGCTCAAGCGACCAGTTGCAAGTGGGTGATGCGGAAGATGGCGCCACGCGGCTCGTTGGCGAGGCATTCCACCTCCCAGCCGTGCGCGAGCACGATCTGCTGGACGACTGCCAGCCCCAGGCCGGTGCCCTGTTTCTGGGCCGTGAAGTAGGGCTTGAAGATTTCCGTCCGGTGCTCGGGCGGGACGCCGGGTCCGTTGTCGCGCACCTCGAGCAAAGCCTCGGCGGCATTCCGTTTTTCGGTGACGATTTGGATTTCACCGGCACTGTCAACGGCCTGAATGGCGTTGAGCAGCAGGTTGAACAGCGCCTGCCGGAGGGATTGCTCATCGGCTTCGACGGTGAGGGGCTCGCCCTTGACCTGCAGGTTGATCTTCTTTTCCTCCAGGTCGTAGTTCAGGGCGCGGACGACTTCGTTGACCACCGAGTTGAGGGCGAGGCGGGAGCGGCGGACCTCGCGCGGGCGGGAGTAGTTGATGAACTCGTTCAACTGCGCCGCGACTTTGTCGGCCTCCTCGACGATCTCGCGCGACCGCTCTTGAATCTCCGCCGAGCTGCCGGCTTGCCGGGAAATCATCTGGGCGAGGCCGCGGATGATGTTGAGGGGGTTGCGAGTCTCGTGGGCCAAACCTGCGGCGGCGAGGTTCATTTCCTTGAGGTGGGTGTTCATTTCGCTGGTACGCACCAGGCGAATCTGCAGCTCGGATGACTTGGTTAGGTTTCGCCACGCCAGGCCGGCCCCCAGAACGGAAAGCCCGGCCAGCACGACGATGATGGTACGCAGCCACAAGTCCCGCGTGATCACCGCGGCCAGCCCCTCGGTGGACATCGTGAGGACCAGGCCGTGCAGCGTTTGCTTGGGAACCAGGGATTGGAAGTCCTGCTGAGCCATGCCCCGCAGCCAGAAGGGACGCCGAGGCCGGCCGCCCGGCTCTCGCATGCGGCTTTGCCAGCCACCGGGCGGCGGATTGCCCATGTCCGGATTGGTGGGAGCGTTCGGCGGCGGCATCTCGTCCGGCGGTGGCGGTCCCCGGCGGGCGAACTCACGTCCGGGCTCGCTGGCCCGGTTGGTGAACTCGCCGGAGAGAGGCAGGATCACCGTGTTGGTCACGCCCTGAGCGCTCAGGCCCGCGCCGAGATCAACGGGGTTGACCAGCGTGACGCTCCGCGGTCCCCAGTGTTCGCCTTCCTGGAGAAAATCCTCCCGCTGCAGATCAATCGGCCGGCCGGCGGAAGCAACGGGTTGGTTGGTGGCGTTGAGCAAGACGATGGAAAGCAATTCGCTGGATTCAATCAGCTCGTTGGTGCGGCCGTGGATCATCTCGTTGAGCACTGGTTCAAGGCGTTCCTGGGGAATCACTCCCCGGAAACGCATGCCGCGAATGATGGCGCTGAGGGTGTTGGCGATGTCTTTAGAGCGATTGCGCAGGTCGGTTCTGGCGGCCTCCCTGACGCGAACGTGTTCCTGCGTCTGCCACCCCAGCACCAGGATCCAGAGGGCTCCAAGCAGGCCATAGACCAGCAAGCTGCGGCGGCTCAGTTCCATACGCTGATTGGGCGGGTTGGGCTTGCGCCTGCGACAAAGCCCATCATGAGCCGCCTGGAGGATTTGCGGGCATGGAGTGGCCAGGCTCTGAAGCCGGAGGCGGGGCCGCCTTTCTTGTGGGCAGTTCGTCCAGGAACTTGTTGAGTTCCTCCTCTGTCAACCCCTTGGGCACCCCGGATTTTTCCCGTTCTCTGGCCGAGAGCGCGGCCAGTTCCGTCGGCGCCTGCACAATATGCGGGGTGAGGAAGATGAGCAGTTCGGTCAGGTCGCTGCTTTTTTGCTGCCGCTTGAAGAGGTTTCCCAGCAAGGGGATGTCGCCCAGCACCGGTATTTTGGTGTCGGTCCTGGCCTTCGTGCTGTTGATGAGTCCGCCGATGATGACCGTCTGGCCGTCGGCGGTCACCACCACGGTATCGGCGGAACGGATATCAATGGTCGGGGCGTTGACGCCGGCGGAGATCTGAGTGGTCGCCGTAAAATCAACGGAGGAGATTTCGGGCGACACGATCATTTGCACCAGGCCGTCGGCGGTAATGAACGGGGTCACATTCAAAATCACGCCCACATCCCGATAGGTGACCGAGTTGATTGTATTGCCATAGTTGTCGTAGCGGACGCCAGTGATCAACGGAACCTGCTGGCCGACGGTAATGGTGGCGGGTTGATTGTTGCGGGCGAGGATGGACGGGCGGGACAACACCTTGGCTTTGCCGGCTTGTGCAATAGCCCGGAGGGTTACCTGGTAGTCCTGCCCCAGGATTTGGTATAGCCCCGCGCCGGTTTGAGACATAGGCGAAACCGCAGAGAAACTCGAGATCGGCTGGCCGAAGCGGTTGAGATTTGTCCCGATCGACGCGCTCAAGTCGGAGAGACCGAAACCGTTGACCGTGCTGGCGTCCTGCACGGTGCCATTCATATTCTGCCTGCCCCACCCTCCTTCCAGGCCGACGTCAGAAGCGCTGTTGTGCGAGACTTCGAGGAACACGACCTTGATGAGCACCTGGGGTTTGGGACGGTCCAGGTTGGTGAGCACCTGGCCGATGTGCTGCGCGGTCGCCGCGTCGGCAATGTACACGACACGGCGCGTTTCGGGGTCAATCGAGAAATAGGCATCTCCGATGGTGGTGTTGTTGGGATACTGCCGGGAGGTGCTGCTGCCGGCGGCACTGCTGCGGAAGCCGCTGCTGCCCGGGCTGCTTCCGGTGATTCCGCTTCTCTGCTGGGCGTTGAGCGGAAATGCCAGGCCAAGACACATGGCCAGGCCTCCCGCAAAACACATCTGCCATTTTGTATTCGCATTCATCATAATTACCTCGCTGTGTTGTCTGGACCTGCTGCTCTTCATGGGTGTGTCCACGCTTAGAAACCGCCGCTGAAGGTCCGGGAGGAAGATGTGCTTCTGCCGGCTCCGGTGGAAGTGTTCTGTGTGCTTTGCGTCACCCGTTTGGTTAATGGGTTGTTATTCCCCAGCATGGTGTTTTGGTTGTTGTTGTTCATGCGCGTATTGCGGTTGAACAGATCCTCGAGTGCCATTTGCACATCCTGGGGGTCCGCGTTCTGCAGGTCATAAAACCCCACGACTTCCTTCCGCCCCTTGTCGGAATCCAGTTCCGCGATCATGTCGGCGATCTGCGGCATGAGAGTCTTCGAGGCCATGACGATGATCGAAGAGGTGCGCGGGTCGGGCACAGCCAGAACGCGCCCCATCTTCTTTGCCCGATCGCTGTCGCTGGTGCTGCCCCCACGACGGCTGCTGGAGCTGCCCCGAAAGAGGAAAGGCAACCTCGAGCCCTGGCTGCTCGTGGTCGTGGAACTGCTGGTATCTGGAAAGAGCATGGCCAACTGGTCGGCAATTTCCGTCGGATCAGCGTTGACCAGGCGAAAGACCCGCAATTCGGTCACGTCGGTGACTTCCTGGTCAATTTCGTTAACCATATTCTCGATGGTAGCCAGGAGGTCAGCCGGTGCGCTAATTACCACTGAATTGGAGCGGTCATCTCCCACGGCCACGACCTGCGCAGCCGCCGCTCCACGCCCACTCGCACTCCCGCTGCTGCTGCGGCTGCTGCTGCTGCTGCGGCCGCGGTCGCCAAAGCCGGGAGGGCCGCCAAAGGGGCCGCCACCGCCGAACATGCTGAAAAGGCTGCCTCGGCTGCTGCTCTGGCCTCCCGGTTGTGAGGTGAATAGCTGGGTAATAAGCGTCGCCGTTTCTTTGGCATCCGCATATTTCAGCGGAAGCACCCGAATCGTGGAAACACTGGCGATGGAGGTGTCCAGGGCAGAGATGATCTTGAGCATGCGTTTGATGTCGGTCTTGGTCGCCACCAGGATCAGCGAGTTGGCGCTTTCGTTGGCTGTGAGCGTGGCCGTGGACGGCAGCAGCAGCTCCAGGTTGGGCACCAACTGGCTGACACTGGCGTACCGCACCGGAATGATTTGGGTCACGACCTCATCCGATTTCTCCACCGCCTCGGGGTCGTTGCCCTGGACAATCTCGAGGTCCTTGGTCTTCGCGGTGTCCTGCGCGACAATGGTCAGAATCCGGCCATTGCGGATCACCGCGTATCCGTTCTTCTTGAGTGTCGAATTGAGCACTTCAACCGCTTCTTCCCTGGTCAGATCCTTGCCCTGAACATCGAGCGTGCCCCGCACATCGGCCTCCTTGTTGATGACAAAGCCGGCAGCGTCACTCAGGTAGTCCAGGACAAGCTGGAGGGGCGCGTTATGGAAGTTGAGCCGCAAACCGTTGGTGCCATTTTCGACAATCACCGGAGGCTCCTTCGCGATGGCCACGGTCAGCACGTTTGTGTCGGGGGCTGGATTAGCCCCGGCAGCAGCGTCGGTAGCGAGGTTCGGTGCCTGGGCTGTCGCTGAGACAGGAGCAACCGTGCCACTAACGCTCTCTGCGGCCGGAGTCAGCATGGCTTGCTGTTGGCTGGCGGTTGCCGGGTTGGTGGCAGCCAGCGCGGTCGGCGCTTCGTTTGTCGGAGCGCCCGCCGCCGCTTGCGCTGCCAAGGCAGCGCAGCCGGTGCCAGCGGATAGGCAGGTGAACAAAAGGAGGTGATTGATTGTCTTCATTGGCAATTATTCCTGCAGGCGTTTTTGCATCAGTCTCTTGATTACGTCGCTCTCGGCGTCGCCAGCCACGGCATTCGAGCCAGTAGCGGTCGTTACGGCCGCGGCATTGGTCGAGGTTGAGGGTGGCGCGGGGATGTGGGGTCCGGATTGAGCAGAGAGCATCCAGGGGCCGTCTTCTTCGCGGCGCATCTGCATTCCCACTTTCAGCTCGAGCCGGTTGGTTCCGGCTGCCAGGTTCACGCTGGTGGGAGCAATTTCGGCCACCTTGTAGCCGGCAATCGTGTCGGTCAGTTTCAAGGCTTTCTTAAACTCAGAGCTGCTCCCGTCGAAAAAGGCGAACCATCCCTTCTCGTAACTCATGGTGCCGACCAGCGTCACCGAATCAACCGTCTTCGGCGCAGGACGCGTAAGAGGCTCTCCCGCCCGGCGCGGATAGCGGTTGGGATCAAAGATATTCCGGTCCACAATGACTTTGAAAGCTGAGTATTCCAGGCTGGGCGGGCCACCGTTGGTTCGGTCGGGAGTGCTCGCCGACACTCGATGATCATCCCGGCTGTAATCACTGGCCGAACGCGAACTGCTGCGTGAGTCATAACTTGGCCTCGATGAGCGTCGCCCGCGGGAGCGGCGGTCGTCTTTCAGTGACCGGCTTGGGATTGGGAAACGGTTCGTGCCGTCGGCGGACAAGGCTCCCTGTGCGACACGACTGTCGCCCGGCACCGCAGTGCCGGCTTGAGGCGCACCATTGGTCTCAGTCAGGTCCTCGGGTTGAGCCATGTCGTCGAGCTGGCTCGATTCCGCGGCTTGGACCATTTCACTGATGCGGGCAAGCAGCTCTGCGTCAGCAAGGTCATTCGTTTGCCCCTCCGCGTCCGGTCCCTGCGCCGCAACGGGCAGGCCACCCGCCAATCCGAGCCCCAGGATTGTCAAGCGGGCCGCAGAGGCGACAGACGGCCACAACCTGCAGCTCTTAACAACCATCCGCTCGGCTATCAACCTCGTTCCTGGCATCGGATTCATCGTTTCTGTGGAGTGAGAACCAGGGCGCTAAGTTGCAGGCCCAGCGAAAGCTGCTGGCCTTCCTTATCGCGCGCACCCAGCTCCACCGACTCCAGTTTCAGGGCCATCGGATCCCGCTCGGCGCTATAGAGGAAGCGGCTGAGCTTGCCAAGGTCGCCAGCGGCATCCACGCGGCATTCAAAGGTCATGTAATCGTCGCTGTCATGTTTCCACTGGGGCGTGATGGCTGAAATCGTAACCCCGCTGTCCTGCGCCCAGAGGTCAATCGCCTTGAAGACCTGCTGCTCCGCTGCCGAGGTGTTGGCGGGCAGGGTATTGTCCGACATTTGCTGCCAGCGGCTGCGGATACTTTGCTCGCGCTGCAAGAGCAATTTGCCCCCGGCAATCTGCTTCTGCAGCTCGGTGATGCGCGTCGCGCGCTTGCCCCAGGCCTTCAGGAGCGGGGACAGCACCAGCCGATCTCCCGCCAGGAGGGCAACGGCGGCGACCGCTGCGATGATGAGGAATTGCTGCCGGTTCTTAATCTGCATTTCCGCCTCCCTCATTCCATTGGAAGTTGAATGTGAATTGCAGCGCCGGCGATTGGCCCCGGGTCGGCCCCAGCGCCACTTCGCGGAATTGCCGAAACTTGCGCAAGTTCTCAACCGTCTTCAGCAGCACCTGGTAGTTGCGCGCGATGCCGGTGCAGGTAACGTTGTTCAAATCCCGAATCTCCACGGTCTTGGCCGTCACGCCGCCGTCCTCGGGGAAGGCTTCGGTGAGATGCCGCAGGATGGTCAGGTTGCGCGCCGAGCCGTCGTACCACGGTCGGTAGTGCCGGATCTGTTCCTGCAAACCTTCCAGTTGCCGGACGATTGACTGCATTTTGGCCCACTGCGATTCCAGACGCCAGAGCCGGTATTGCTGGTAAACGAACAGCCCGCCCACAACCAGCGCCGCTGCTGCCGCCGCCGAGATGGCCGTGCGAAGCTTGCCCGAGGAGTAACGTGCCGCCAGTTGTTGCCAGGGTGTGGGCGTGGGCAGCAGAAACTCAAACGGCGCGTGACGTTCGGCCAGCCGCCCCGCCGCCAGACTGAAAGCCGGCGAAACCGCGGTGTCCGGCGAAAGAGGGCATCCGAATTCGTTGGCGGCATAGCGTTCCACCGACTCCACCTCCAAACCTGTGGGCTCGAGCCGCAGCTCCAATTCGTCGGCCAATTGACGACCCAGGCTGGTCGGGCCGAACACTCGGATTCGCCGCACGGTTTCTCGCAGGCCCGGCGGCAATTGCCCCAAGGTGATGCGGGCCTCGCGCGCGACGAGATCGGCCTGGAGCGTCCGCAGGCTGCCTTCGGCTTCGAGCGCGCCTTCCAGCGCCCGAAGCGCCGCCACCCCGCCGCCCGTCGTAACCTGCAACCCCACATGGCTTTCGCCGATGGCCAGAGCCATCACGCCGTCCGAAGCAATGGCCCCGGGGGACTGCAGGGCCGTAACACCCAGCGAGAAGCTTGCCGGCTTCAACTTCGCCGCTCGCAGCACCTTTTCCAAGGCGGCCAGGTGGTTTTTCGGAATGCCCACCAGCATGGCGTGTTGTTTGCCGCCGGGCAACTTGAACCGCGACGTCGCGATATGCAGCGTCTGGACATCACAAGGAAAGCTCCGTTCGGCTTCGATCTGCAGGAGGCTGGCAACGTCCGCCTCAGGCAACTCGGGCACTTCGGCCTGGGTGGTGAGCGCCCACTTCAGCGGCAGGCCAACCACACATTGGCGCTCCCGAATCCCCTGGGCATCGAGGTGATTGCGGATTTCCCGCCCAACCAGTTCGGGATCGTTGGTCAACGGATCAAGCGAAAGCGACACGGAAAAGGCCCCCGCAACGTTCAGGAACCCATTGACGCGCCGCAGCACCACGCCGTCCAGGCGGCTGCCATCCAAGGCAAGCCCTAGCACCCCGGAGGGCTGTTTGCGCCTGAACAAGTCCAGCCTGGTCAATCTATTCATTGGGTTGCCCTCGCTAAGAGCCAGTTCTGACGCACCTCCTGGCCCAGCGCCCATCCGAGGTGAGTCAGGTCCTGCCGATAAACTATCGTGGGGCTGCCGCTGCTGGTGTCGAAGACGAACTTGACGCGCCGGTATCCACGGCCATAGGGCCCCAGGGCGGCAACATCGGCGGTGAACTGGTAACTCTGCGTTGTCAGGACATCACGGGCGGCAAGGGTTTGCAGGGCATCCGGGTAGGTTTGACCCAGCGCGTCCACCACCCAGGCAACCGAGGTGAGGTTGTCCGGATTGGATTGGCGATAGTTGACCAGTTGTTCTGCCACACCGGTATCCTCCCCCAGCAAGCAGGCCAGCACCGCCGCGCTGGCCGTGTTCACATTGACCCGGCCCTCGACGTAAGTGCCCTCGGTCGCGGTCAGATTGGTGCTGATGAGCGCAAACTCCGCCGCCGTCATGCCGCTGCTTATGTAAAACTGGAGCGGGCTGGCGAAGCCAACAGCGGTTGGGGCGCCGCCGCGCGGCCGCCCCGGACTGTTGCCGGCCAGACCTAGACTCGCAAGGATTTGATCGGCTCGCGTCGTGCCGAAGTTCGTGAGCAGGAGCGAGTTCAACTGCGAGGATGAACCGCTGAGGTTGGCGACGTTGATACGGGCGGAGCCGTCGCTGTTTGTATTAGGCTCGCGGCTATAGACGGTGAAGTACTCCAGCACTCCGGGATCAAGCATATTGTCCTGGTTGTCGTCGGATTCGCTGGCATCAAGCACCCCGTTGCGATTCGCGTCCTCGCCCAGCAGGGTGTCCATGTCTGCGCCGTAGAGCAGGCGCAACTCGTCCACCGTCTCGAAGGAATCGCACTTGCACTGGTAGGCGGGCTGCTGCATGGCGTAGTAGGTAACGGTGGGGCCATTACCGTTGGTGTCTCGCCAATCCAGGATGGCCTGGGTCAGGTCCACAGTCATGCGGGGCAGCCAGATAACGGTGTTGCTGATGACCGCGTTGAGGTTGAGTTTCGAGGCTTCATCCACCAGTCCAAAGCACAGGCGGCTCGGCCCGACCGGGTTGTTGGTGTCGCGGCCGATCAGCCAATAGTGGGCGTCGCCGACCGGGACTGCCTGGCACAGCGGTTCCTCCAGGCTCGGCAGGACACCGTTGGAACCATTGGCGATTTGAGTCGTCAGCAGGTAGTTCAGGTAGCGGACCGCGCCCTCAATCGCCTGATCGGCCGCTTGCGCGGACACCCGGTTGTCCGAGGCGCGCAGTTCAAAGCTCATGGCGTTGGCAAAATACAGTGCCAGGCTTACCAGGCCGAATGCGATCCACAGCACGATTACCAGCACCGATCCGCAGGGCCGGAAATGCGATCGTCGGAGCCCGGCAAGCCCGCAAGCCTGAGGTCTTTGCCTTAACTTCATTGCGTCCCTCCCGCGATCAGACTGGCGCGGACTTGCGACGCCAGCGGAACGACCATCTCAATGGGCTGCATCGCGTCCGCCTCCTGCCCCGGTTTGGCCGCAAGCTGGATACGGATGCGCACGGCGACCGGCAGGTTGGTGTCGGTGGTGCTCGTATCCCAGGTGTTGCGCCATTGCGTCCCGTCATAACATTCAAACTCCAGCGTCTGCACCCCGCTCATCAGCCACTGAATGTCCGGTGGCTGAATGGCGGTTGCCAACAAATTGCGGTGCACGCACCGCACCAGGTCCATGCCGTCCCGGTCCCGGTCAGCGGGGGCCTTCAACTCGTAGAAGACCTCCTGCAGATCGCCCCAGGGGGCCTTGTCGGTAATGGGGCCGGTCGTGGTGTAGAAATCCAGCCCCGCGCTGCCGGCTTCGCCGCTCAACCCCATTGTGGCGCCCACCGCCGGCACCCCACACCGGAAGTCGCCGGCCAGATACCTGCCCGGGCTGATTGTCCCTTTCAAATCCTGATACAGCTTGGCCAGCGCCCGGTTGACCGGCAGCGATTCCTCGACGGCCCCGGCGGTCTTGTCCCGGAGACGCAGGGCGGTGGCAAACACTCCATTGATGGCCACCAGCACGATGGCGCAAATAGCCAGGGCCAGCAACATCTCGATGAGCGTAAAGGCCCGCGCACCGCAACGAGGGGCAGCTTCCGGAGATCGAGCGGCGGGGATGCATCCCCGCCGGGTGATCAACCGCTTTGGATTTCGGGTCGCTGCCATTGGAATTCTTACTGCTGCGTGCTGTCCGCCAGCGTGCTCATGCGCACCGCATAGTCGCGGTTTCGCGCGGTGTAAATCACCTCCACGGTAAGCTGGCGCATCACATTCTGATTGGGGTCCTGGTTCCAGGGGTCGTTGCGTATCGTCCACTGGAACTGGCGCTGGCCCTCCGTCAAGGTGCCGCTCTGGACCGACTGGCTCCAATTGGTCGTGAGCATGCTCTCGGTCAGCAGCCGTTGCGCGACACGCGCCGCCTCGCCTTTGCGCTCAGCTACCGTCCCGGCCAGGCTGGCGATGTGCAACCCCTCGAGGGCGGCGGGAATGACAATCGCCATGAACAGCAGCGCCGCCAGCATCTCCGCCAGCGTAAACGCCGCCTCGGAGTGGTTTCGCGCGTTGGATTGCCGCCGGGTTCTATTCATCTGCGCTGCGAATCTCATAGTTCAGCCCATCCTGGGACTGCGCGAGCCAGAGCGAGCCGCCGTCGCTGCTGGTCAGTTGCAGCTTCGACGGGCTGGTTTCGCTGATTGACCCGTCCGGCAGGAAGCGAATCGTCGGCAGGTTGGCCCGGGCGGGCACCACGCGCGGCGCACTGGCCCGGCTGACCTCCCTGATCCGATTAAACGTGCTGACAGGAGTTGCCGCGGGTGTCCCGTCAACCACCTCAATCTGCAGACCGCTGTCGAGTGTGAACTCTACCGCTTTGGCGTCGCTGGTTTCGTAGCAGGATTCCGCTTCCAGGCCGAATTCCCCCTTTTCGGCATCCACCCACAAATCCATCGGCACGCCCTCGGATACCGCTCGACTCTGGCCGCTACGCGTCAGCGCCAGCAACCGGCGCGCTTCCGAATCCAGCGTTCGGCCATGGAAAAAGCGCGAGAGCTTCGGCGCGGTCAACGAGACCACCACCGTCAGCAGGGCCATCACCAGGATCAGCTCGATGAGCGTGAATCCGCGTCGCCGCCGGCGCCCGTTTGCGTCGGCGGGCGAGAGCCCGGATGTGTCCAGCTTCTGGCTCACCGTTTGATGGTCCAATTGCCGATGACCATGTTCTCCCCCGGCGGCCCCAGGGAGCTCAGATCATACGAGGTCGGATTATGCCGCCCCGGGCATTCGTAGATATAGTCATTGCCCCACGGATCCTTGGGAATGGCATCAGCCTGAAGATACGGCCCGCGCCAATTCTGGGGATCGCGCGGCTGTTGAATCAAATCCATCAGCCCGCTCTTGCCTTTGGGATAGTAACCGTTGTCCACCTCGTAGGCATCCAGGGCCGTCTTGAATGTCGCAATCTGCGTTTGCGTCGCCGCGATCTGTGCCTGTTTGGTTCGACTCGTGAACCGGGGCAGCACGATGGCGGCCAGGATGCCCAGGATCACCAGCACCAGCAGCAGTTCCACCAGCGTGAAGCCCCGCGACCGTACGCCGGTTTCTTGAATCTTCTTTGGGTTGTTGAGTTTCATAATTCAGAAGTGCTTTGTCATTTGATGTAGTCTTGCAGGGTGAAGATCGGGAGCACCATGCTGATGAAGATCGTGCCGATGAACGCGGCGATGAAAAACAGCATCATCGGCTCCATCAGCGCCACGGCGGTCTTCAGTTCCCGATCCAGGTCGCCCTCGGTGACGTTGGCGATCCGGACCAGCTCCTGGTCGAGCCGGCCGCTCTCTTCGGCCACCGAAATCATCTCCACCACGGAGCTGGGGAACAGGCCGCGCGTTTCCGCCAGGCTCGTGCCCAACTCTCCGCCCTGTTGCACGCGTTCGATGGACTGCGCGACCGCGTCCACCAGAATCTGGTTGCCAATGGACTTGCGCGCCACGTTCAGCCCTTGCACCAGCGGCACGCCTGCGCCCAGCAGCGTGCCCAGCATCCGGCAGAACCGCGCCATGGCAAACTCGGCCACCAGCGGCCCCACCACTGGCGTCCGCAGCACCAGCCCCTCCCACGTGCGCCGGCCCTTCTCCGACGCGAACCACGTCCGCAGCAGGAAGGCCGCAACCACCAGCGCCACACCCACAAACGCCCCGTAGCCTCTCACCAGGTCGCTCACCCCGATCACGATCTGTGTCGCCAGGGGCAGCGTCGCGCCAAACCCTTTGAAGATGCCCTGAAACCGCGGAATGAAGAAGGTGAGCAGGAAGATCAGCACCCCGATCGCGAGCACGAACAGGATGCTCGGATAAAGCATTGCCGACACCACCTTGGAGCGCAGTTCCTTCTCGCGCGCCTGGAAGTCGGCTATCTGCGCCAGCACCAGGTCCAGAAACCCGCCCGTCTCGCCCGCCTGCACCATCGCGATATAGACCCGCGGAAATGTCTCCGGCGACTTCCCCATCGCATCCGCCAAAGACATCCCGTCCACCACCAAGTCGTGGATCTCCTTCCACTTGGCGCTGGCGGCGGGGGAGGAGGATTCCTTGTAGAGAATCACCAGCGCGCGGCTCAGCGGCACGCCTGCGGCCAGCAAACTCGATAGCAGCCGCGTGAAATTCTCCAACTCCCGACCCGAGACGCTGGCGGACCGATTGCGGAACGACAACGAGGCCAATGAAGCCGGCAGCGCAAAACCTGTTCCCGCGCCGGCCCCCGCCTTTTCCAACAGGCTGACGGGGCGCAGCCCCAGCCCGGCCATTTGCGCGAAGGCTTCCGCCCGGCCCGCCGCTTCGAGCTCGCCCTGGGCCATCGCGCCATTTGCCTGCAACGCCTTGTATTGGAAGAGAGGCATGTTGGTGCCGGCTGGTTAGGTTGGTCGGGCTGCGGGCTCCTTGCCCGCGCTTTCCGGCGCCCCCTTCAGCCTGGTGCGCTCAACCTCTTTGGCGGTGGTCACGCTAAGCACCTCCTCGACGGTCGTAATGCCCAGGCGGACCAGGCGCCAGCCGTCCTCGGCCAGCGTTTGCATGCCCGCGCGGCGGGCAGCATCCCGGATCACGTCGCTCGAGGCGTTCTTGAGAATCAACTGTCGGACCTCGTTGTCGCTGTCCATCCACTCGAAAATGGCGTGCCGGCCGAGGAAGCCGGTTTGGCGGCACGCCGGGCAGCCGACGGAGCGGTAAATCGTGGTGCCGGCGGGAATGCCCACCTGCGCCTTGAACGCCTGGGTCGCCGGCGAATCGTCGGGCTGCTTGCACCGCTCGCAGAGCACGCGCACGAGCCGCTGCGCCAGCACCGCTTCGAGCGACGAGGCCACCAGGTAAGGCTCTACGCCCATATCCACCAACCGCGTCAGAGCACCGGGCGCGTCATTCGTGTGCAGGGTCGAAAACACCAAGTGCCCCGTCAGCGACGCCTGCACCGCAATCTGCGCCGTCTCCTGGTCGCGGATTTCGCCGATCAGAATCACGTCCGGGTCGTGGCGCAGAATCGAGCGCAACCCCCGCGCAAAAGTCAAACCCGCCTTCTCCGAAACCTGAATCTGGTTGACGCCCCGCAGTTGATATTCCACCGGGTCCTCAATGGTGATGATCTTCCGGTCGGAGTCATTGATCTCGTTGAGCGCTGTGTAGAGCGTCGAGGTCTTGCCGCTGCCGGTGGGGCCGGTGACCAGGATGATGCCGTGCGGCAATTGCAGCACGTGCCGGAAGCAGCCCAACTCGCGCGCGGCCATGCCCAGCTCGCCCATCCCGCGCAGCGTCGCGTTCTGCCGCAGCAGGCGCAGCACCAGCGCCTCGCCATGCAGCATCGGGATCACCGACACGCGGATATCCACTTCCGCGTCCTCAATCCGAATCTTGATGCGCCCATCCTGCGGCAGCCGCTTTTCGGCGATGTTCAGGTGACTGAGAATCTTAACCCGCGAGACGATGGCCGGCTGGAATCGCTTGATCTGTGCCGGCACCGGCACGTCCTGCAGCACGCCGTCTATCCGGTAGCGGATGCGAAACTCCTCCTCGAACGGCTCCAGGTGAATGTCCGATGCCCGCAGTTCAATCGCGTCCCGCAGCACCTGGTTTACGAAGCGGATGATGGACGCCTCCTCGGCGGCGGCATCCAGGTCGGTGTCTTCCTCGCGGTGTTCATCCACCACCGTGAACGACGCATCCTCGTTCAGCGTGCCCAGGGTGTCCGCGCCCACTCCCAGCCGCTTCTTCATTTCCCGCTGGATGGCTTCGCTGGAAGCCAGCACCGGTTTAAGGGTTAAGCCGGTCAGGGTTTTAAGCGCATCCAGCCCCTGCGTCGCGAATAGCCGGCTGGTGGCCACTTCCACGCTGCCATTACTGCGCCGCAACGGCAGCAATTCCTCCCGCAGCAGAATCCGCGCGGGAAACAACGATAGAAGCTGGCGATCCGGTTCAACATCCTCGAGGGTCGTGTAGGGAAGATCATATTCCCGCGCAAGCCAGCGGAGCACGTCCGCCTCTTCCCGCATGGGCGTCTGTGCTCCCGACTGGCTTTGGCGCAGCAGTGTCGTTGCATCGGTGGAAGCCAGTTGCCTGGCTGCTACCATCTTGTCAAGCAACTGCTTCCAGGCCGCATCCTGGGCAACCGTCTCACTCATGAATGATCATTCGCAACAGGTAATGGGTGACTGGCAGCGGTTGGCGGGCGAGGTGCCCCGCGCGCCGCCTTTCACGCCTCGCGTCCGCTTACAGCAAGCCGTTGAGCGTGGCGATTGCTTCCTGCCGCGGCGTCAGCAGCTCGCGCAGAGCCGCTTGCGCCTTCTCCATCTCTGCCTGCCTGGCTTTGCGGGACGCAACGTATTTCTCCAACGCGGCCTTTACTTCTGACTTCGACGCCTTTGAATCAATGGCCTTCTGCAGCGCTTCGGC
>CAZHEW010000038.1:0-14968 GCA_964531815.1 uncultured Verrucomicrobiota bacterium | reverse complement strand
CGGACGTCCACCTTGTTGCCGCTTTCACCCGGCTCGACGTAGTCGCAGCAGAACTGCTCGCGCACCGACCCCGAATACAGGCCGATGCGGGCGTCCTTGCGGTCGCAGTAGGTTTCCTGCGGCCCGGGGCCGAGCCAGGTGATCCGGTCGAACCCGGCCGGCAGCACCATTTGCAGGCCAAGGCGCGGGAGCTTGGGCAGTTTGGCCTCGGCGGGGGAGAACTCCACATCCACCACGATGTCGCCGGCTCGATGGATGGTGTAAGTCGTGGTCCAATCGGCTGCCACCTTGGGCAGGTGGCGGCTGATCTTCACAACGACCCAGGACGGCTTCTCCTCAACCTGGAAGCCGCGCACCTCGGCGCCGGCGTGGGCTGTGCGCCAGATGCCCTGGGACTCCGCCATCTTGCGTCCGCGATCGTTGTCCGTCGGCGCGCGCCAGAAGTCTGGGCGCAACGGCGATTGGACCAGTTCGGTGCCCTGGAACTTGAGCGAGCTTAGGGTGCCAGCCCGCTTGTCGAACGTGGCGGTGAAGTCCTTGCCGGTCACAGCGGCCTGGGTGCCGTCCTGGTTCAGACGCAGGGGCGGCAGGGCGGCGGCGTCCGGCCCGGAAGCCGGCGCCGAATCAGGCAGCTTGAACTGATCCCAGGCGAGTTCATGCCCTCGGCTGGCCCAGGACTCGTCTTGCTTTAACCGGAAGCTGACTTCGAGGAAATACTCGGTCCCCGGCTCCGGCGTGAAGGCTTTCACCGGGATGGCGAGTTGTGCCGTCGCGTGCGGGGCGAGGTCGGGCGTGGGGAGTTCGCCCGCTTGAAGTTCCCTGCCGTCGCCGGTCAGGCGCCAGCGCACCATCGCGATGTCCTTCAGGTTGGTGAAGTCGAACCAGTTCTTCACCTCCACCAGTCTCGGCGGCGCGGCCCCGGCGGGTTTGCTTTCCGGGGCGAAAGCCGGCTTGCAGTGGACGTATTGGTAGATGTGCTTCACCTCGAGCAAGCCCGGGTGCGGCCGGCGATCCGGCGTAACCAGGCCATTGCACAGGAAGTTCTGGTCGCTGGGCGTGCCGGGCGGACCGTAGTCGCCGCCGAACGCCCAGAAGGTGGGTTCGCCTTTGACCGGCGGGAGCCGGGTGCGCTCGGCATTGCGTTTGATGGGCTCGCGCAGCGCCTGGTCCACCCAATCCCAGATAAACCCGCCTTGGAGAAACGGCTTGCTGTAGATCAAATCCCAGTAGAGCCACATGTTGCCGGAGCTGTTGCCCATGGCGTGGGCGTACTCGCACATGATCAGCGGCCGCGCGCGCTGCGGCTCAGGTTCGAGATCGGAGTCGCCCGTGTATTTGCCGCTCACGCGTTCGCCGTCTGCGTATTGCTGGAGCACGGACGGGCGGGGATACATCGGGCAGTAGATATCGGTGTTGCGCGCGAAGCCGGCGCGCTCGTAATGCACCGGCCGGCTGGGATCGCGCTGCTTCGTCCAGTCGTAGGTCGCCAGGAAGTTCGTTCCGTTGCCGGCCTCATTGCCGAGCGACCAGATAATGACCGAGGGATAGTTCTTGTCGCGCTCGACCATCCGGACCGTGCGGTCCAGGTGCGCGGCCTGCCATTCGGGGAACTTCGCCAGTGACTCCTCGCCGTAGCCCATGCCGTGGCTCTCGATGTTGGCTTCGTCCACCAGGTAAAGCCCGTAGCGGTCGCAGAGGTCATACCACGCCGGCTGATTTGGGTAGTGCGAGGTGCGGACCGCGTTGACGTTGTGCTGCTTCATCAGGCGAATGTCCAGGAGCATGCCCTCCTCGGTTACCCCCTGGCCGCGGTCAGGGTCAATCTCGTGCCGGTTCACACCCTTGATCAGGATGCGCTGACCGTTGACCAGCAGGTTTCCGTCCCGGATCTCGACTTTGCGGAAGCCAACATTCACCGGGATGACCTCCAGCGCGCGATTCCGGTTGTCCCGGAGTGTGATTAGCAACTTATAAAGATGGGGCGTCTCGGCGCTCCATTTCAGCGGATTGGGAACGCGGGCCTGAAGTGCCGCCCCGGTCTCCCAGCCTGGTTCGGCGTAAGTCTTCGTCGGAACGTCGAAGACCCCGACCTTGCGGCCGGCCGGGTCGAGCAAGGTCGCGTCGAGGAACAACGCGCGGGGCGACCTGGTGTAATTGGTTATCTGCAAGTCAACCCGCAACGTCGCGTCGCGATACTGCGCATCCAGTTCCGTCTTTACCTCGAAGTCGCGGATGTGAACCTCGGGCGGCGACCAGAGATACACGTCGCGGAAGATGCCGCTCAGGCGCCAGAAGTCCTGATCTTCGAGGTACGAACCGTCGCACCAGCGAAAGTTCTCGACCGCCAGCAGGTTCTCCCCGGGAACGAGAAACGGCGTGATGTCGAACTCCAGAGGCGTTCGGGAATCCTTGCCCATGCCAACCGCCTGGCCGTTTACCCACACCTGGCAGAAGGAATTCACGCCGTCGAACGTGAGCAGCACGCGGCGGCCCGACCACGCGCCGGGCACTGTGAAGGTGCGGCGGTAGGCATTGACTGTGTTGTTCAGGTCATCCTCCGGCACGAACGGCGGCTGCCAGGGTTTGGGCCACGGATACGGCACGTTCACGTAGATCGGAACGCCGTGGCCTTGCATCTCGACGTTCGAGGGCACCGGGATCGTCGGCCAGGAATGGTCGTCAAAATCAGGCTTCCAGAAGTCCGGCACGCGGCCGTTATGGTTCTGGCTGTAATGGTACTTCCACCGGCCATTGAGCGAACGATAGAAGGGCGACTTCACCCGCTGGGCATTGGCCACCGGGCCGATCTTCAGCGCGGTCTTCGCATCCGGGCAGATGACCATGGTGGCGTGCGGCGCGAGGTTGTTGCGGCCGGTCAGTTGCGGATTCTGCCAGTCTTCGAGCGTGCCGGCCCCGGAAGCGCCGAAGGCGGCAAAAGCCAAGAGCATCCCCGGGAGCGAGTTCGTGAACGAGTTATTGGTTGCCATGCCACCATGGTGTAGCCGAAACGCCCCGAGGGTGGCAACCTCCCAGCCGTCAGCCCGCAAACCGCAACGCTCGTTTCCTTGACCCCGCCGACCGGCTCAAACATCCTGCAGCAGCGAACTCTTATGTCACTCGGACAAAACATCATCTCCGAATTGCGGCGCATCGTGGGCGCCGGCAATGTCCTGACGGAAAAGGAAGACCTGATCCCGTATTCCTTCGACGGCACCGCCGCGCTGCAACAGATGCCGGGGTGCGTCGCCTTCGCCACAACCACGGACCAGGTCGTCGGCGTGCTGAAGCTGGCCGGCCAAACCCGGACCGCCGTCGTGACGCGCGGCTCCGGCACCGGCTTGAGCGGCGGCAGCCTGCCCAGCCCGGATTGCATCGTCCTTTGCCTCGCCAGGATGGACAAGGTGCTGGAGTTGGACCGCGCCAATCTCACCCTGCTGGTCGAGGCCGGCGCCACGACCCAGGCGATTGCCGACGCCGCAGGCGCGGCGGGCCTGTTCTACCCCCCGGACCCCGGTTCCCTGAAGATTTCCACGATCGGCGGCAACGTGGCGGAGAACTCCGGCGGGCTGCGCGGGCTCAAGTACGGCGTCACGCGCAATTGCGTCATGGGGCTGGAGGTGGTGCTGCCCGACGGCGAGGTGCTCTGGACGGGGAACAAGTGCGTGAAAGATGTGGCGGGCTACTCGCTGCGCGACCTGTTCATCGGCTCGGAAGGCACGCTGGGCGTCATCACCAAAGTCCTCCTGAAGCTCATCCCCAAGCCCGCCGCCCAGAAAACACTGGTCGCGACCTTCCCCCAGATGGACCAGGCCGCCCAGACGGTTTCCGACATCATTGCCGCCCAGGTCATTCCCTGCACGCTGGAGTTTCTCGACCGCACCACCATCCATTGCGTCGAGGACTTCGCCAAGGTCGGCCTGCCGCTCGATTGCGAGGCGCTGCTGCTCATGGAGACTGACGGCCATCCCGGCCAGGTCGCCGACGAAGCCGCCAGCATGGAGCGCATCGCCCGCAAGAACGGGGCCAAGGAAGTGCGTGTCGCCAAGGACGACGCCGAAGCGGTCAAGCTGGCGACGGCCCGGCGCAGCGCCTTCTCGGCCCTCGCCCGGGTTTCCCCGACGACGATTCTCGAAGACGCCACCGTGCCGCGCAGCGAGCTGGCGAAGATGATCCGCTTTGTGGCCGCCGTCGCGGCCAAACACAAGCTGCGCATCGGCACCTTCGGCCACATGGGCGACGGCAACCTGCATCCGACCTTCCTGACCGACGAGCGCAACCAGGATGAAATGCAGCGGGTCGAGGAGGCCTTTAAGGAGATATTCACTGAGGCGATCCGCCTGGGCGGCACAATCACCGGCGAGCATGGCATCGGCGTCTCCAAGAAATCTTTCCTGCCCAGGTTTGCCGGCGACGCCCAGATGCGCGTCATGCGCGAGCTGCGCCGCGTGCTCGACCCGAATGGCATCCTGAACCCAGGGAAGATGTTTGACTAGTGGCTCCCCCTGTTTCCCATCTTAAGGGCCTTGATTACTCGGTCGTGCAGCAATGCATGCACTGCGGCCTGTGCCTGCCCACCTGCCCGACTTACGACGCGACCAAGGTCGAGCGCCACAGCCCCCGCGGGCGCATCTCGCTCATCCGCGCCATCGCCGATGGCCGAATGGAGATGACGCGCACCTTCGCCGAGGAAATGTATTTCTGCCTCGGCTGCCTGGCCTGCATGACCGCCTGCCCGGCGGGAGTCAACTACGCCGATCTGTTCGAGCATGCCCGCGCCGAGGCCGAGTCCAGCGGTCTGCTCAAGTCGCCTCCCCGCAACCTGATCCGCGCCTTTGCCATCCGCTGGCTGTTCATGGACCTGAGCCACCTGCAGTTCGTGGGCCGCATCCTGCGGCTTTACCAGCGGCTGGGCCTGCAGACGCTCGTCCGGCGCAGCGGCGTGCTGAAGCTTCTGCCCAAGCGCCTGCGCGAGCTGGAGGCGTTTACGCCTGACATTCAACCCAGGTTCTCCGCCGAGCTGATTGTGCCCGTCACGCCCGCCACGGGCCGCAAGCGCTACCGCGTCGCCATGCTCACCGGCTGCGCCCAGGACCTCATCTTCAGCGACATCAACCGGGACACGGTGGAAGTGCTTGCGCACAACGGCTGTGAAGTCATCACCCCCGGGAAGCAGCTCTGCTGCGGCTCGCTCCACGCCCATAACGGCGAGTGGGGCATGGCCCAGGAGCTGGCGCGCAAGCAGATCGAGCAGTTCCCCCCCGACCAGTTCGACGCCATTATCAGCAATGCCGGCGGCTGCGGCTCGCACCTCAAGCACTACCACAAGCTGTTGGCCAATGATCCGGCCTACCACGACCGCGCCGTGCTCTGGGACAAGAAGGTCAAAGACATCCACGAGTGGCTCATGGAGATCGGCGTCCAGCCGCCCGCCCACCCCGCGCCGCCGCAGGTGGTGACCTATCACGAGTCCTGCCACCTGGCGCACGGGCAGAAGATCACCGCCCAGCCGCGCCAACTGCTGAAACTCATCCCGAACCTGGAGCTGGTCGAGCTGCCCGAAAGCACGTGGTGCTGCGGCAGCGCCGGCATCTACAACATTGTGCAGCCGGAGATGGCGAACAAGCTCCTGGACCGCAAGCTCGGGCACATCCAGTCCACCGGCGCCACCATCGTCGCCAACGGCAACTCGGGTTGCCTCTTGCAGCTTATCAACGGCGTGAAGCAGAAGGGCCTGAAGGTGCGCGTGGTGCACCCGATCACGCTGCTCGCGGAAGCCTATCGCCGTTGACGGAGACAAGTTTATGCGCACCAAACAGGAAATCATCTCACTCCTTGCCAATCCCGGCATCATCGCCATTGTCCGCGCGCAGCAAGCCGCCCAGGTGGGGCCGCTGTTCGAGGCCCTCCTCGCCGGGGGGCTTAACGCCATCGAGATCACCATGACCACCCCCAACGCCCTGGGGGCCATCCGCGAAGCGCGGGAGAAGATCGGCGATCGCGCGCTGACGGGCGTCGGCACCGTGATCAATGCGGACACCTGCCACGCGGCTATTGAGGCGGGCGCCGAGTTCGTCGTCACGCCCATCTGCCGCCCGGAACTGGTGGCCATCGCGCATGCCGCCGGGCGCCCGATCATGCTCGGCGCCTATACCCCCACAGAAGCGCAAACAGCGCACGAGGCCGGTGCGGACTTCGTGAAGATCTTCCCGGCGGACAAGCTCGGGCCGGGCTACATCAAGGCCCTGCGCGGCCCCTTGCCGCATTTGCGCATTGTGCCGACCGGCGGCGTGGACGTGCCGAACGTCGCGGATTTCCTGAAGGCCGGCTGCGCGGCGCTGGGCGTCGGCACGGCGCTGGTTTCCCCCAGGATCCTCCAGGAAGCCGACTGGCCGGAGTTGACCCGCCGGGCCGCGGTTTTCGCCAACGCTGCCCGCCAGGCGCGCTGACCTGCCTTTTCAGCATTGATTCCCCCCGCGCGATTCCTAGATTCAGCCGTGTGAGTGCGTCGAACTATCGCCTGCGGCGGGCAACGCTGGATGACATGGGCCAGTTGACAGCCCTCTGGGAATCCATGCGTTACCCGACTGAAGACCTGGCCCGGCGCGTGACCGAATTTCAGGTTGCGGAGGATGCGAACGGCAACCTGCTGGGCGCGTTGGGGCTCCAAATCGCCGAGCGCCAGGGCCTGATCCACAGCGAGGCGTTTGCCGACTTCGCGCTGGCCGATCAACTGCGGCCGCTGCTTTGGGATCGCGTGCATGCCGTCGCGACCAACCACGGGCTGCTGCGAATCTGGACGCAGGAAAAGGCGCCCTTCTGGAACCATTGCGGCCTGCTCCGGGCCGACGCGGAGGCGTTGGAGAAACTGCCGCTCCTGTGGCGCGGGCCGTCCTTCCCCTGGTTGACCCTGAAGCTCAAAGACGACGTCGAGGGCGTCATATCCGCGGACAAGGAATTCGCCTTGTTCATGCAGTCGGAAAAGCAGCGCACCGAACAGGTCTTCCGGCAAGCGCGGTGGTTGAAGACCGTGATGACCCTGCTCGCCTTCGCGCTGCTGTTGGCCGTGGCCGCCTGGGCCGTCAGCCTGTTCATGCGCAACCCGCAGTTACTGAACCGTTGAAGCGGTCGCGGGCGGCAGAGTGAACTCGTCCGCGTGGTAGGAGCTGCGCACCATCGGCGCGCTGGCCACGTGCCGGAAGCCAATCGTCCGGGCACGGGCGCCGTATTCAGCGAACTTCTCCGGCGGGACGAACTCCACCACCGGCAGGTGCTTGAGCGTCGGCTGCAGATACTGCCCCAGGGTGAGCAGGTCGCAGCCGGCCCGGCGCAAGTCGGCCAGGGCGGTGAATAATTCCTCCTCGGATTCGCCCAACCCCAGCATCAGGCCGGACTTGGTGTAAACCGCCTCGCCGCCCTTCGCCTTCACCTGGCGCAGCACGTTCAGCGACCGGTCATAGGTCGCCCGCGAACGCACCGCCGGCGTGAGCCGTCGCACAGTCTCGAGGTTGTGGTTGAAGATATGCGGCCGCGCGGCCAGCACGGTTTCAACCGCCGACTCGCGCGCGTTAAAATCGGGGGTGAGCACTTCGATGACGGTGCGGGGGCTCACCGCGCGCACCGCCTCGATGGTGCGCCGGAAATGGTCCGCGCCGCCGTCCGGCAGATCGTCGCGCGCGACCGCCGTGATGACCAGGTGCCGGAGCTGCAGGCGCCGGGCGGCGTCGGCCACGCGGGCCGGCTCGTCGGCTTCCAGCGCGAAGGGTTTGGCGGTAGTCACGGCGCAGAAGCCGCAGGCCCGCGTGCAGCGGTCGCCGCCGATCATGAAGGTGGCGGTGCCCTTGCTCCAGCATTCCCAGTGGTTCGGGCACGCGGCGCTTTGGCAGACAGTGTGCAGCCGCAGTTCGTCCAGCAGCGCCCGTGTGTGGGCGAAACGGTCGGCGGTCGGCAGGCTCGTGCGCAGCCAGGCCGGCAGCCGCGGGCGCGGCGGGGTTGCGGCGGGAGTCAATTCCGGCATCTACTGCTCCAGCTTCTGCCAGAATTCAGCCAGTTGGTCAGGACCGAAGTCAGCCAGTATCTGGCCGTCCACGTCCAGCACCGGGGCCAGATCCTTCCCGGAAATCCGGATCATCTCGTGGTGGGCCGCCTCATCAGCTATCACATCAATCCGCTGGTAATTTACCCGCTGCTCGTCCAGCCAGCGTTCGGCTTTCTGGCACCACCCGCAGTAGGGCTTGACGAAGAGCCGAATCTGTTTGTGTTTCACAACCATAAACTGGCCGAGGTCGGGCGAATTATCAAATGGGAAGGCGGGAGGGCGAGCATCGTCGCGAGCCCTGACTGCTCCT
This sequence comes from uncultured Verrucomicrobiota bacterium, assembly GCA_964531815.1. Classification (GTDB taxonomy): domain Bacteria; phylum Verrucomicrobiota; class Verrucomicrobiia; order Limisphaerales; family UBA8199; genus UBA8199. Next base: position 6,623 of record CAZHEW010000038.1, on the reverse strand, counting down.
GTCTCGGCAAGATACTTGGGCTCGCGGGGACGCTCGCCCCCATAAGAGGAGGTCACTCCCCGCCGATCTGCGCCTTGTATTCCTTGGGTGAGAGCAGCCCGTCCAGTTCCACCGGGTGGGAAAGCTTGATCTTGAAGAACCACCCGCCGGAGTAGGGGTCGCTGTTCACCAGCGCCGGGTCCGCGACGACCGCGGGGTTGACCTCGGCCACTTCGCCGCTGACCGGCGAGTAGATATCATTGGCCGTCTTCACCGACTCGACCACCGCGCAGGCGTCGCCGGCCTTGATCTTCCGGCCCAGGTCCGGCAACTCGACGAACACCACATCGGTCAATTCATGCTGGGCGTGGTCGGTAATGCCCACCGTCGCCACCTTGCCGGACACCCGCACCCACTCGTGGGTTTTCGAATACTTCAAATCCGAAGGAACTTTTGCCATGCGCCAATTGAGGCAGGGACGGGGCGGGCGGTCAATCCGGTTTTCACCGCCGCGCAAGGTTTCATTTTGCCCCATCGCCGAGGCCTTTTCCGCGCCCCGGCCCCACGCCCGGCACGCTGGCGGGGAACCCGAGCCTCGCCGACTGGAAATCGGAGAGACGGCAGCTCGACAACCTGCGCTACGGTGCTTTCCGGTAAATAGGCTTTCGGACCAGGACGGCGGGAGCGCGCTTGCCGCGGATTTCGATCTCGATGGCCAGGTCGGCTTGCGCGAATTGCGGCGGCACATAGCCCAGGCCGATGCCTATGCCCAGCGACGGGCTCTGCGTGCCGCTGACAACCTCGCCAAGCTTCGCCGCGCCCGGCCCCGCGTTCCAGATGGCGTAATGCGGCCGCGGCGGGGCCGACTTGCCGGTCATCTTGAACGCCACGAGCTTCCGGGCCGTGCCGTTCGCCTTCTGCTCGAACAAAACCGGCCGGCCGATGAAATCCTCCTTGTCCAGGGCGACGAAGAAGCCCAACCCCGCTTCCATGGGCGTGGTGTCTTCGTCGAGTTCGTGGCCGTAAAGCGGGTAGCACATCTCGGTGCGCAGCGTGTCCCGCGCGCCCAGTCCGGCCGGTTTCAAGCCATGCTTGTAGCCCGCGGCCAGCAGTTGATTCCAAATCTCCTCGATGAGGCCGCCCGGCGCGACCACCTCAAATCCATCCTCGCCCGTGTAGCCGGTGCGTGAAATCCATATCCGCGCGCCCGCATGGCTGAAGCCGGCAACCTGGTTCTTCTGCAGCGCCGTCACCCGCGCCACGCTGGTGCCGCCGCTTGACGGGCCGGGAAAACAGTGTTCCATGAACTCCGCCACGCGCGGGCCCTGCACCGCCAGGGCGCCCGTCGCTTCCGAGGTGTTCTCCAGCGTCACTTCGCCGCGCCGGGGAAAAGCCGCCAGTTGCTTTTCCAGCCAGGCCGCGTCGGCCTCGATGCGCGAGGCGTTAACGATCAGCAGGTATTCCCAGGGCGCCAGGTGATAAGCGTAAAGATCGTCCACCACGCCGCCGCGCTCGTTGCACATCAGCGTGTATTGTCCCTGCCCCGCCGCCAGTTTCCGCAGGTCGTTGGTGAGCGCCCAATTCAGAAACGCCTCCGCGCCGGGGCCGCGCACCAGGATCTCCCCCATGTGCGAGATGTCAAACAGGCCGGCCGCCTGCCGCACCGCCAGATGTTCCTCGACGATGCCCACGTACTGCACCGGCATCTCCCAGCCGCCAAATTCAATCAGCTTGCCGCCCAATCGCTGGTGCGCGGCGTAAAGCGGAGTTCGTTTCATCGGGCGGGCATCGTCTCATTTTCACGACTTCCAGCAAGCACATTTCATCGGCGCCCGAAGGCCCGGATTCCAATCCCGGCGCCTGTCTTGACGCCGGCAGCCGCACCTGCGAACTTGCTGCTGCTTGGCGCAGGATTCCGCAATCGCAGCGGCAAGTGAGTTATTCGCTCAGGTGCTGGAAACTCCCGCCGCGCGCGCTCTGGCGCGGCGCCTGGAGCAGGGGGGGGTATTGTCCCTGGCCGGCGTCACCACCGCCGCTCAACCATTCCTGGCCGCCGTGGTGCGGCAGTTGTTCCCGCGCCGCCCCATCCTGGTCGTCACCGACGGGCTGCGCTCGCAGGAAAGCGCACAGCAGGACCTGGCAACGTGGCTGGCAGTGGGAGCGGAAGTCCCAAGCCAGGAACCGAACTCCACCCGCGTGGCAACCTCCGACCAAACGGCAAACCTCCACGCGCCACGCGCCACGCACCACGCATCCCCTGCCCCTCAACCCCTTTTCTATCCCGCCTGGGAGGTCCTGCCGCACGAAGCGCGGCTGCCGCACGCCGACGTCATCAGCGAGCGCCTGGCAACCCTGGTCGCGCTCACGCCTCCCGCCGCCCGCGACACGTGCTCCCCGCCCCTCATCGTCGCCAGCGTGAGCGCCCTGCTCCAGCGCACCTTCTCCGTCGAGCCCCTTCGCGCCGGCACCCGCACCCTCGCGCGCGGCGACCGGGTGGATCCGCTCGACCTGGTCGAGTGGCTCGAAGCGCAGGGCTACGAGCCCGAGGCGCAAGTGACCCAGAAAGGCGAACTCGCCCTGCGCGGCGGCATCATGGACGTGTATCCGCTCACCAGCCCCTGGCCGGTGCGGCTGGAGTTCTTCGGCGATGAGTTGGAGTCGCTGCGGCAGTTTGATCCGCTGACCCAGATTTCGCGCGAGGAAATTCAAGCCGTTGCGATTCCTCCCGCCGGCGAGCTGGGCCTCCTCAAGCGAATGCGCCGCGCGGAATCCGGAACGCGGGATGCAGCCCCTCAAACCCCGCTTGGAACGCTGCTTGATTATCTGCCGTCAGAAACGGTGTTGGTGCTCTGCGAGCCGGGCCTGTTGGCCGAACGCGCGGAGGAATATGCGGCGCAGGTTCCCGCCGGAGACCCGTTCTTCATTGCATGGGAAGCTCTTCAGGACCAGGCCCGGAAACGCGGCATGACGCTGGTGGAGGCGCGCGAAACCGATCCGGCTCTGCCGGGCTGGGAGAACGAGGCCGCTGACGGGACAAGCCCCGATGCCCCCTTTCCGCCTTCTTGCCCGGCGCCGGAATCGTCTGCGGCGAACGCCCTTCCCGACTCCGCACCTCCCGCTCTGCGCTTCGCGAGCCTGGACGAATTCCGTCCCCTGCCCGAGCGCGCGCCGGAGCAGGCGATCGCCGAAGCCCAGCGGCGCGAGTTCTTCGCCCAACTCCACCGCTGGCTGCGCCAGGGCTGGGTGGTGCACGTGTTCTGCAACAACGACGGCGAACGCCAGCGCTTCCGCGAGCTCTGGGACGAATACGGCCTGGCCCCGAACGGCGCGCACGCCGCCGCCGCTCCGCCCAACGCCGCCCCCGCCGACCTTTGGACTCGGGACTTCAGACTTCGGATTCATCTGGGCGCGCTCGCCCGCGGCTTTCTCTGCGACGAGGCAAAGCTGGCGGTGGTCACCGACGCCGAAATCTTCGGGCGCTACAAGGTTCAGCGGCCACGGCGGCTCAAATCCCCGCACGCCCAGGCGACCCGTTCGGCGCTGGACATTGACTTCACGGAGTTGGAGGAGGGCGACTATGTCGTGCACGTCCAGCACGGCATCGGGCGCTACCTCGGCCTGCACGTCCTGCCCCTGGGCGCCGGCACCAGGCCGACCGACGGCCCCGCCGCGACCGCTCACGCGGGCCAGGAATGCCTCGTCATCGAATTCGCCCCGCGCGACTCGGACCAGCAGCCGCCCCGGCTCTTCGTGCCGGTCACCGAGGCGCATCTGGTCGGCAAGTATGTCGGCACCGGCAAGGCGTGCCCGCCCCTCAACACGCTGGGCGGCGCGCGCTGGGCCCGCACCAAAGCCCAGGCCGAGCGGGCCGTGCGTGATGTCGCCAGCGACCTGCTCGCCATCCAGGCCGCCCGCGAATCTCAGGCCGGACACCCCTTCGCGCCCGACGCACCCTGGCAGCGCGAGTTCGAGAGCGCCTTCATCTTCGAGGAAACACCCGACCAGGCGCGCGCCATTGTCGAGGCCAAGGCCGACATGGAACGCCCCAAACCCATGGACCGGCTCATCTGCGGCGATGTCGGCTTCGGCAAGACCGAGATTGGCATCCGCGCCGCGTTCAAAGCCGTCATGGACGGCAAGCAGGTCGCCGTGCTGGTGCCAACGACCGTGCTGGCGCAGCAGCACTTCAACACGTTCCGCGAGCGGATGGCCGATTACCCCGTCCGCCTCGAGCTGCTCTCCCGCTTCCGCACCCGCCGTGCCCAGGAGCAAGTCGTCCGCGACCTCGCCGCGGGCGCGGTGGACATCGTTATCGGCACCCACCGGCTGTTGCAGAACGACATCGCCTTCAAGGACCTCGGCCTGGTGGTCATTGACGAAGAACAGCGGTTCGGCGTGATGCACAAGGAGAAGTTCAAAATGCTCCGCCGCCTCGTGGATGTGCTCACCCTCAGCGCCACGCCCATCCCCCGCACGCTCTACCTCGCTCTAACCGGCGCGCGCGATATGAGCGCCATCCAGACGCCGCCGCACGACCGGCTGCCCGTGGAAACCATCGTGACGCCCTACGACGAGCGCGTCATCCGCGACGCCATCCAGCGCGAACTCAACCGCGGCGGCCAGGTCTTCTTCCTCCACAATCGCGTGATGACCATCGCCACAGTGGCCCAAAAACTCCAGACGCTCCTGCCGCACGCCCGCATCGTCGTCGGCCACGGCCAGATGCACAGCGACAACCTGGAGGAGGTGATGACCCGGTTCGTCAACGGCGAGGCCGATGTGCTGCTCTCCACCACCATCATCGAGAGCGGCCTGGATATTCCCAACGCCAACACCATCATCATTGACCGCGCCGACCGCTTCGGCCTGAGCGACCTCTACCAACTGCGCGGCCGCGTGGGCCGCTACAAGCACCAGGCCTATGCCTACCTGTTGCTGCCGCGCCACGGCAGACTGCTCTCCGATGTGCGCAAGCGCCTCGGCGCGATCAAGCAATACTCCACGCTCGGCAGCGGCTTCAAAATCGCCATGCGCGACCTCGAAATCCGCGGCGCCGGCAACCTCCTCGGCGCCGAGCAGAGCGGCCACATCACCGCGGTAGGGTTCGAGCTCTACTGCCAGTTGCTCAAGCAGAGCATTGCCGGGCTCAAAGGAGAAAAGGTCAAGCCGCGCGTCGAGGTGCCGGTGCGCCTGGACTTCCTGGCCCTGGGCCCGGCGGAGGAAGTCCCGGAACCCGAAAGCCAAACCCCGAAAGAAGGCCGAAATGCGAATACCGACAGGGCAAAGGCGAGTTCAGCAGCCAGGGGGCGCCCGCCCGTTTCGGCTTACATCCCATTCCGCTACATCTCGGACGCGCGGCAGCGGATCGAAATCTACCGCAAGCTGGCGCAGGTGACGGACAAGGCCGGACTGCGCAGCCTGGAGCAGGAGCTGCGCGACCGCTTCGGCCCGGTGCCGCCGCCATTGGCGCTGCTCCTGCAAGTGGCCGAACTCAAAGTCCTGGCCAGCGACCAGGACATCGCCGTCATTGAGGTCAAAGACGACAAACTCATGCTCACCAGGAACAATGATTACATCATGATCGGGAGCAAATTCCCGCGGATCGAGCGCAAGCAACCGGGCACCCGGCTTAAGGAAATCAAGAAGTTCCTGCTTGCAGTTGCCCCCGCAGCTTAACCGGCTGCCGTCTTTCGATGACGGTGGTTGAAGGCGCAGGCATTGTATGTGTTCGTATTTGTTCTTGTATGTTCTGTTTTGTATCATAGACTGTCGGTATATGGAACAGGAAGAGTTCATAGCCGACCCCAGGCAACTGCAATCCGAGGCGCAGAAGGAGCCACGCCGGCGTTGTTTGGACGATTACTCCGACACGATCAGGCTTCTCAAGGATAACAAGGGCTTCTCGCTCAGGGAGATCGCCGCCTGGCTTCAAGCTCGAGGGGTAAAAGTTGATCACAATGCCGTTTGGCGCACCTATTCCAGTGCCGGCAAAGGACAAATGGCCTCAAGACCGCCAGAACAATCCAAACGATACGAACAGCCGGAGGCTAAAAACGCAGCGATGCCTTGGATGAATGAGTCGTAAGCTGCCATCCGGCAACAAGCTGGAGGTCGTTTGCTCAGGCTATTGCCGCCGCCCATGGCACCCGGTGGGCCGCAGGACGGTCTAATTCACCTTTGAGGGTTCGGTAATCTCGAAGGGGATGGCAGGCAGGGTGCCGACTGGGGCCCGTTTTGGGGTGGCTGCCTTCTGCTTCTTCGCCACGGCGGCCGGGACCTGACCGGAGACGATGCTGACAATGAGGTTTCCCTTCAGGCCGGGCCTGGCTTTGGCGGCATCGCTGCGCAACTCGATCTCCGTGCCCTCTCTGGCGGACGATATCTTCCCGAGCGCTATTCCTTCCGGCGGTTCGTTTAGCTCCAATCCGAACCGATTGGCAGCGCCCCCGCCGGGCACCGAGATGCGGACGCGGGCGGTGCCGCCGGCAGGTATCTTTACCGGAGTGGCGCTTAGAATCTTGAGCGGCATGCGGTTCACGAAGCGCCCGGTCACGTTGACGGCGAGTTCCCGGGCGGGGACCAGGTGCCAGTAGGCAAAAGCCTGCATCATGTCCTCGGCGGGAATGGCGGGGTGGACAAGCGGG